>CAILAO010001064.1 GCA_903832105.1 uncultured Pseudomonadota bacterium
CACTAACCTTAGCGACTTACCTAAGTACATCTGTAAATTAAATTGGTCACCTGGAACTTTTAAAGCAAGTTATGTAAATGGAATCCCTAAGCGCCACCGCACCAACCCTAATCTAAAAGAAATAAATTTATTTGTCATCGATATAGACGATGGAATGACCATTGATGATGCTGTCCGTCAAACACAGAAGCTGGGTCTAAATGCGCTGATTGCCACTACCAGGCATCACCAAAAGGAAAAAATAACCGGCACAAAGGTAAAACCAGCATGTGATAGGTTTAGAGTTATTATACCACTCGATCGTCCTCTTTATTCTGACACTGATTTTAAACATATTTGGCTTTGCATTCAGAGACATTTTCCATCAATTGATCCGGCAACTAAAGATTCTGCAAGGTTTTTCTTTCCATGTATCGAATTTGTAACGATCTTACCTGGGCGTCCATTTCAAACGGTTGACGCATCAAACACGACAGGAAACAATTATAATTTATCGCAAGGTAAAAAAGAGTGTTTATCAAGAGCTACGCTCGATTTTATTGAAAAGGGCATTAATGGCACCGAAACCTGGCATCCGCGATTTTTCAAGGCTGCAATGGATATAAAGGAACAAGGTTATTCGATCGAAGAAGCTACAAATTTCCTGTCTCAAGCATCTCCAGAAAAAAAGCTGGACAGCGAGGATTTACGCCAGTTACGAGATGTTTTTGAAAAAAGGAGCGCCAGATACCCACCTCGTAGTGTCGGATATTCCTACATAAAAACGCCAAAATGCGAATCGACAACCAAAACAGCACGGCAATATCAGAGCAGAACTTATGAAGAAAGAAAAATGGAATATGAGGAAGATAAACACCGCAGGGAGGCCGCATTGAAAAACAAAAGTCCATTTCTTTGCAATGCCTTTAACGGAATAATCTGGCTCACGCTTGGGTTTTATTTGATAGGAGCAAGGTCAGGTCACGGAAAATCGACTGTTGCTGCGAATATAGTGGCGTATTATCTGCGGTATAATCCAGAAAAAGAGGTAATGGTTATTACAAACGAGGAATCGTCTGAAGACGTTCTCAGCAGAGTTGCTTGCGTGCTGTTAAAGCAGGATTGGAAAGCATATCGGGAAAAGTTGCTACCAGAAGAAACCTTAGTTGCGGTAGAAAAAGTAATTGAAACATTGATACCCCGAATTGAAGTTATATCTGCTAAAGCAAAACAGTGGGACACGACAGTTTTAGAAGATGTTCAAGCGATCCTAGAATATGCAGGAAAGCAAGAAAATCGCGTGGGTCTTGCAGTCATCGACTACCTTCAAACTGTTTATAGCAGCCGATTTGATGAAAAAATGGCACCGTTCGAGGTATTAAAACGATTTGGAAACTTTCTTCGCACTTTTGGGCAGTCAATAGCTTTGCCGATAGTTGTTTTTGCACAAATGAATGATCCTTCCAAAGGAGGAGATGCAGCGGCGCGTATCCAAAACGATAGAACAATCTATAACCATGCGCCAATATTTATTGAGCTTGTACCTGATTTAAAGAAGAATATCACAACGTTCATCATTCACAAAGATCGTTGGGGTGGGCAAACTGGAACGCGGGTTGTTACGCAGTTTGTAGCAGGACATTTCGAGAATCCCACGGGTTTTAAAAACGTCGGAAAAGAAAATCCCATTTCAGAAGGGAAAGCAACAACTCAACATTCTGAGAACCCTACGCCTGTTTCACCAAGCCATGTTACCGAAGTAAACTCAATCGCAATTGAAGCAGCTTCAATGCAAGCCCAAGCTGAGTATGAGGCTAATGTTGAAAGGGTCGTGGGACATTGGATGCGTGGGTTGACAGAATGAATAGATACAACACAGCAATGAATTACTGCCATATAGAAAGATTCTATGAATAACACCAATTTGCCATTTCAAAGTCGCATACAGCACGAAGGTTTTCTTGCTTTACATGGAGGTCTAATGCCTACTCTGCATAAAAATCTGTTCACCAACAGAAATACAGTAAGTCCGAAAGAGCAATCAGTGACGATTCTTTTTAAAACAATAGTAAGCCCAAAGACTGCGCCGATCTTAGCTTAGTGATTTCGATCAAACAGGAGTATGTCAGTGACTAAAAAATCACAACAAAGTTCTTTACTTTCGGTAAAGCCAACGATACAGAATAAAACCAATGGAACTTACGCCAAGGACGGAAACTCGGTCCATTTAGGGCCTATCTTTGATAATCTGGAAGGCAATCTATTGTCTGCTGACAAGCTGGCAGAGAGATTGCAAATTACTGTAAAAACAGTCAGAAATTGGAGGTATAAGCGAGTTCTGCCTGACCATTGCATGATGAAGGTTGGCCAGAGACTCGTTAAATACCGATGGGATAAAGTTTTGGAATGGCTCACTGAAACCAATGGAGGTTTTCATGAGCATTCATAAAACAGAATCTGGCACATATCGCGTTAGATGGCGTGAATATGGCAAGATGCGATCAAAGAACTTCAAGCGTCATATCAACGCTGAGAAGTTTTTAGCCAAACTGAGGCTGGGCGAAGAGAGCATAACGAATAGAGCCTCAGAATCTATTTCTTTCAGTGAACTTGCTTCGACTTATCTTCGAGACTACGCTGAGGTTCACAAGACTGACAGCTCCCTGGTGAGAGACAGGCAGATCATTCGAGATTTTTTCATTCCTACATGGGGACCTAGACCGATCAACCGCATTACTAAACATGATGCTGTGAAAGTTCAGGCTATGCTGAAAAACGATAAGAAACTTTCCCCGAAAAGCATCAACAACATTATGAGCGTTGCCCACAAGATTTTTGAAGAAGCTGTACATTGGGATTACGTTCAAAGTAACCCCTTGCATGGTTTGAGGCGCATCAAGGTTCCAGAGGCTGATTATCATTTTTGGACATTTATGGAACGGGATAGGTTTTTGAGTTATGCCAAAGCAGAGAACTTCGACCTTTATCGAATTGTGGCTGTCGCGGTATTCACTGGGCTGAGACGTGGCGAAATGGAAGGGCTTCTAAGAGATGCGCTTGATTTTGAGAGGCGCGAAATAATCGTTAAAAGAAGCTATTGTCACAAAACCAATAAGCTCAATGAGTATACGAAAAGTAAAAAAATTCGCCGTGTCCCGATGAATGAACTGGTGTTCAGACTTCTTCATGAAAAGGCGCTGTTACCGCCTTCCGCCCAGGTATTGCCGGGATCGTATCACAATATTAACTCCATATGTATGCAGCCATATGCAAAGGCGGCGGGAGTGACAGTGATAAGATTTCATGATCTTCGGCACACCTGTGCCTCTCACCTAGCCATGAAGGGGGTTCCTATCTTCAAGATTAAGGAGCTTTTAGGTCACCAGGATCTCAAAACCACAATGAGGTACATGCACCTAGCTCCAGGTGAGCTTGATGGAATTACCGATGTTCTTCTCAATGATCAGGTCAAAAATTTGCCATCGTCAGGCGAGATTTCCGTCGTAAATTTGAAATGAAGTGTTCCCTTTTTGTTCCCTCAGGGGTCTCCCGAGTGTCTTAACTAGCTGATCTTATAGGGAGTAATAGAATGCGAAGAGCGGGACTTGAAGACTGATAAGGGTTTCATGTAAGAGAGCGTAATAACTTATTAATCCAATATTTACAAAAAGTTCGGATGTCTTTTTGTCTCCCATTTTTTCCCTACTTTACCCTCAGTTTCCCGATGTTCACTTGCCAAAAACTTGCCAAAAACTTTGCTCAGATCTCGACGCCTTCACTGGGCGCAGCTGCTATGTTTGGTAAACCAGAACTGCCTGATATCTTGTCCACTCCATCATCTGTTCCAGCACCTTCGACGAAGCTGCCGAACACCTCAAAATGATAACGTGTTTCGCCAGTCGGGAGGCGTTCAATATTTTGACATTGTTGAAAA
>CAILAO010001065.1 GCA_903832105.1 uncultured Pseudomonadota bacterium
GGAGAAAAGCAAAGACGCCAGCTAAAACAAAGGCGTTTCTTTTGGGAAGAGAGCCGAAAAAGCATGCTAGCTCAGAATCAATCCGCCATCATGTCGGAGTCTTTTTTTAAACTTTCCGGAACACGACTTGAACGTACGAATGGGAACGACTACACGATGCATAGAGCCGTATTCACTCCATGCCTTTGCGATGAAGACGAATCCCCCGCATGGAGCATTCGATCGGAAAGGGTCGAAACACAAGTGGGAGGCTACGCAGACCTTTACCATCCAGTGATTGAAGTTAAAGGACTCCCGATTCTATATCTCCCATATTTGAAAATTCCGATAAAAAACAGGCGCCAATCGGGATTTTTAATGCCTACATTTAGTTTTGATAGTCATTCCGGAAACATCCTCTCGCAACCTGTTTATTTGGATTTTGCACCCAATTCTGATGGAACGGTGACGGCTGATTTTTTTCAAAAGCGCGGGACTCGCGTCGGAACTGAATTTCGCCATCAACAAGGAGAATATTCTGGCTGGAAGTTCAAGGTTGAGGGAATCAGAGACGAACTTTGGCTTGCGGAACGAGGTCGGCGCGACGATTTGCTTAGTTTCTATAGCGAAGGTCTCACGGAGGCTCGCAATCCTGACAGCACGAGAGCTAACGGCACGATTGCTGATCTTGCGCCATACTCTGGCAAAGATTTTGTGAGAAGACGTCTTGAGCAGAAAGAGTACTGGAACAGCTTAGGTCTTCAGAGTCGGCAGTTTAAGGATTGCCTTTCGACCGGAGAAAGTGAAGCAGGATGTCAAGAAAAATTGAAATCTACGCTCGTTGTCCCTGATAATACAACGCGTGGCTCCGCAAGTTGGCAGGGTTTAACTCTCTTAGCGCCCCGCCTTTCCGTCGTAAGTCGCGGCGAATTGATGACGGATCATCGTTATGCAGAAGAATTGTATATTCCAGGGAACATCCGCGAAGCGTTAACGATCAACAAGAAGGCTCGTTCATTCGTAACCTCCAAGGCAAAAGTCCACCTTGACGGTCGAGATTTTTATGCTGGAATAGGAAGCACTTATGGCGATAACGTCACTAGTCGCTATAAATATCAGGGGCAACAATTGCCCGTGTCTCTTCACCTTCAGAGTCGATACTTTTCTCTTGACCGAAGTAACGGCGGACTTGTTCCCTCACCTGTCCCCATCTACGGACAAATTCTTGGAGACTTTAGACGGATTGATGAGTACAAAGTCGAGCGCTCTGAAACTGTGTCAACGCTTGGTGCTGGAAATTGGCGCAGAACCATGCTTAAGACAACGGCACCACTCTTTGGACGAAGCGTGATCCAAGTGGATCATTTTGCCGAAGTTGAAGCTCGTTACATTGATCATCAATACTTTTCTCCTCACTCAAGCACAATTCAAACTGCCAGAACCGGCCTACGGTTCCAACTTCCGATTGACGGTCAAGGACGGTTACCAGATTTTTTGCAACCATCACCAGACATTGACGCTCCAAAATCGGAACGCTTTCTTCAACATCTGATGAATTGGTCTATTATTTTGTCGTGGAGACCTTCGGTTGTCCGTCGCGGACCATACGGTGAACGTGACCCTGAAACCGAGGCCGGTGGTTTGACATATTTTATTTCTGATCGAACTCTCGCCCACGACCCGGATTTTGGCCTAGACGACGGCGCTTTACCTGAGGATATTCTGATTAAACATGAACGGGTCACTTTTAAAACACAGCATAATTGGCGTGTGTTTAGCCGAGGATGGAAACTCCTTCCACCTGAATCACAAAAAGGAGTCGATCAGACAACAAAAGATGTCACGCAAAAAAAGGAGTCCATGGAAGAACGCGCTAGACGAGAACTTCTCTTTAGTATTGACCGGCCGGTTACAAACGACCAAGATATTTATAGTAACAATATGTGGCACATCAATCGCTACCAACTCGCAAATTTTGACTACTTAGAACCCGTCTCATTTGGAGCAAGCATCACCTACGATCACTATAAAGCCAAGCTGATGCAACAGGATAAGAAGCGTAACGCTGAGTTAGAGGAATTGGCTAGTGTCGAACCGGATCCAGTGGTCGCGCAAGACCTAAGAAATAAGGAGTGGACGCCCATTCGCCCGTGGGAAAATCTCCTCAGCGATCTCAGCGTACGGTGGCAAGAATGGAATCTTGTGAACCATGTCGAATATGACATCTACGACGATTATGCCACAAAGGTGGATTTAACCCTCGCGTTTCCGACCGTTCTTAAAACTGCAGCCAGCGTGTCGTATACAGTTGCAAAGACAGCTAATAAAACTTCAGCGACTGGAAACTTTGTACTCACAGAAGAACTCGTACGCACAGGAAGGCTCGTCACAAATCTCGTTCCATATATGACAATCACCGGTGAATATGCACGAAAGAACATTGAAAATGGCGATCCGCCTGAGTTGAATTCGAAGACGATTGGCGTTATTTATCAGTCGCCGGCAAAGTGCTGGGGTCTTAGCTTTCTTAGGAAGAAAGACTTTGACAAAAACGAAAAAGACGCCTCTTATGTCCTTCAACTTTCCGTGATCTTTATGGCACAAGAACGTCCCCTCCCGGATATGTATACTAAGGACGACAGAACTCAGATGAACTAGATTAGATTCTCTGGTAATATTAAAGCTAAATCGTTTAAAATACACTCTCAAGGTGGGTACGCATATATGGATAAAAACTTAGATTATCTTAATCCCTCATGCCCCTGGTCATCATTTGAACCAGCTGTTGACCCTTTCTGCGAGCAGCGACTTTGTGGCTGGATCAGCGAACCAGCGAATGCATGGACCAACCTAGCATACATCCTTGTCGGATTGGTTATCCTTTACATCATTTGTAAGAAACCAGAAGACGCTCATTTCCGCACCTTTGGCATCCTCGCAATTCTTGTTGGCATCGGTAGTGGGTTACTTCACGGAACAGGGACTTGGATCGGAAGCATGCTCGATCTTAGTGCGATGTACTTTTTTTCGTCTTATCTGGTGGCATTGGCAGCAAGGAGGGCTTTTAAATTTTCGGAAGCATTTTTTTGGACCTTCTACCTTCTTCTCTGCGTTCTAAGCGTTGCAATTTATTTTAATTTCCGCTTCCTTGCGCTTCACGTCTTTGGCGGTGAGCTTGCGATTTGGATCCTACTTGATTTATTCGCAAATTGGCATATTTGGCGCGTCAATCGTCCCCAGTTGAAATATCTATATTGTACTTCAGTATTTTTTGTCGTTGCCTTCGGCGTTTGGCAGCTCGACACCAGAAAAATCTGGTGCGACGCCAATAATCACGCGTTTAATGGACATGCGGCTTGGCATCTTATCAATTGTTTCTGCTATTATTTCCTCTATCGTTACTACCGCCAGTTCCGCGAATTGGCCAAGGATACTTTATGAAAAGAACACCTAGCTGTCATTTTTTGTTTTTTTTCTTTTTTGCTGTATTTGTCTCTTCAGCTTACTCTGCCGGCTTAAAAGACCCTTGCCAAGATGCCAAGAGAAAAGAATGTGAATCCTGCCTCAATGAATTGGGTGGCGTTTGGAATGTCAAAGAAAAAATCTGCGAACTCCCGGGTGGTGTCGTCGTAGGAAGACTCGCCCCCTACGAACCTAAAGTTCCCGATAAAAAAGGCGTCTCTGATTCCAAAAATACTAAAGATAAGAAAATCCGCAAAAAGGCCAAGGATAAAAAGTCTAGGGCTACGCATAAAAAGTAATTCCTTTCTGGTAAATTCGGTACACGCCCTAACAAAAGAAAAGTTCGCCAAATATTTTCACAACCCGAAACTTCTTGAATGCGTTTCTTTTAGCAGGTGCTAAAAGCCTGCTCCCGTGTTACAATTTTTGATAATTCCAATGTATTAAGTGTATCCTGAAGGCTCGAAAGGAAACATTATGACCCATGCGTCAAAACGTTCGTTTAGAAATTTCTTGTTGAATCCTTTGCTTCAGTTCCGTTTTGGGCTGTATATGATCATCAATTTGATTGTTTTTTCTCTCATTGTCGGTACGTTTGCTTATTTTTACCTTTACAGTCTCGTAGACTTTTTGGCAGAAATTTCTGAGGTTCCCGACACTATTAAGGAACTTATTGTTATCGAAATAAAAAACTTCGGGATTTACTTTGGTGCGATTCTTTTCATATTTTTTCTGCTCTCGACCATCTTCATCGTCATTAAAACCCACCGGATCGTAGGGGCAGAGTACGCCATTAATCGCTTCATTAAAGAATATTTGGTTAATCTCCATTTCGGACAAGCTATCTCCTTGCGAAAGTATGATTTTTTAAAAGATATTGCGACCAACTTGAATACGCTCTCTCTTAAATTGAAAGATAGTTGTCATGACAAGAAAATGTAGCCTAGTCACCTTTACACCCAGCCCGAAGCGCAATTTAATCGTATGATATCATTAATATAAAGCAATTCCTTAACGATGTCCCTTGCTCCTTTGGGGATTAATGTGCAACCTTAAGAGTTGGTCTCTTATACTCGCTATGGGGAGTTGTCTGTGACATGAGGAAGGACGTGAAAGCTTCGAAGATGGCTGAAGATAAAGAAGTTAAAGCAGTTGCGCGCAAGTCAAAAGCATCGTCGGGTCAAATAACATCGAGCAGTACGGCCGAATATTTTGCAAAAAACCTCCAACAAGTAGGCTTTTCATCACCGACTAAGGCGGTATTAACCACCCTAAAGGAAGCCTTGGATAATGCCCTCGATGCCTGCGAAGACCATGGAATTCCACCGGAAATTTCGATTTATATTGAAAAGCTCGGACCTGGAGCAACCAAAAATACTGATAAAATTCTTGTCCGAGTCGAGGACAACGGTCCGGGCATCGATATCAAAGATGTTCCAAAGGTCTTTGGGGAGTACCTTGCCTCATCGAAGTTCGGAAGAGGCCGGTGTTCGAGAGGACAACAGGGGATTGGCATTTCAGCCGCCACGACTTGGGCTATGCAGACGACAGCTCAAGGCGTTAAGGTTTTCACGAGAACTAAAGAGCAAAGACAGGCCATTGGCTGTACCGTTGATGTGGATATTAAAGGGAATAGGGGGATCCTCCGAGACAAGTTGGCGGTTGATTGGGATAGGCCTCATGGAACCTCTGTCACATTCGTCATAGATGGCAGGATTCAACTTCAAGGGGAAGGTGGCCTGATCACGTATCTCAAAGGAACAGTGCTCGTCAACCCGCACTTGACGCTATCTTTCGTCCTTCCAGGCGAAGAGCACGTCAAAATCGATCGAGTGACCAATGTCGTTCCAAACATCCCTCAAGCGACTGAGCCGCACCCACACACGCTAAAATTGGGCGAACTTATGGCGCATGGGCGGCTATTTGGTCGTGCCAAAGTGAGATCTTGGCTTCGAAATGGCTTTTCCAGAATCAGCGACAAAACCATTGATGACATCGGTGAGGAACTAAAGAAAAGCGGTATTTTTACGGGTGATTTTTTTGATAAAGGTCTTGATAAACTGAACGAAAAGCACTTCGAGGAACTCTATCGGGCGATTCAGAACGTCAAGCTCATGGCCCCTTCGACTCAGTCGGTGTTCGCCATCGGCGAGGAAACTCTTGCAAAGAGCATTCAACGCCTCGGCGATGTGGACTTTTTCTCGATCGTAACGCGAAAGCCGACGATCTGCGATCTGAAACCCGTGCAGGTCGAGGTAGCCATGGCAAGACTGAAGCAAAAGCAGTCGTCGGACGAAGAAGATGCGATTCAGATTCTGCGATTTGCCAACCGAGTTCCTCTGCAATTTGACAAGTCTTCATGTGCCATCGTGAAATCCATCACTTCAGTTAACTGGAAACCTTACGGTTTAAGACAATCTAAGAACGGGCTTCCTCAAGGCCCATACATCATTGCTGTCAGCGTCGTGTCGCCGTTTATTAAATTTAAAAACGCATCGAAAGAAACCGTCGATGCTTCCGACGAACTACTCGAGGAAATTCGCCGCACCCTCATGCAGGCAGGGCAGAGACTTTCGCGTCACTTAAGCCGCGAGCATAAGGCCAACGCTCTTGAAGAACGGCTTCAGCACATTGAACAGTTTGGTCCAATTCTGGTTGAAACCCTTTGTCGCATCACAGCTGCCCCTATGACCAGGAAAAAACGCGCCGAGGAAGGCCTCAAGAAAATCCTGGGGCGCGATACTAAACATGCTGAGCGCCAACTTGAAGAAGCTGACGAACGCCTCGAAGAGCACCTAGAAGCGCAAAAAGACAAGATGCCAGAATTTTATTCCGACTCTGGTGCCAATTCTGAATCCGTGTCTGATGCTGGTCTTGAATAGGAGTTTCCCATGGGACGCAAAAATCGATCTGCGGAAGCGATTATTAAAGTTTCAACTGGTCTATGCGATAAGCTTTTAAAGGATCTTGAGCAAGCGAAGAGACCCGTTCTTCAAGCGACCAAGTGTACGCTTGATAATTCCCGCTACGATCCCAAAATAGGGTATCTGACTTCTGCCGGCAAAAAAGTTAAAACAGAACTCAACGTCAGTTCTGTGCAAAAGATGTCTCGTGCGATATTTATGCTTGAGGTTCTTCTTAGAAATCTGGAGATTGGGGCCGTAAACACAAAAAGAGAGCTGTACTACATCAGCAAAGGTGAAGTGAAACATAATAAAGGGCTTAAGCCCCTAGATTTTACGGAGCAAGATGAATCCGACGAGTCGATTGATTTTATCTGCGAGATTATGGAACTCTATAGGGAGGAGCTTAACGTCTTCGCTAACGATCGCGGAGGCCAGACATATTCCCAGCAACTCGTCGTCACGGAAACACTTCCTGATGGCAGTAAGGCGGTTATTGATCTCTCGAAATTGGGTTCTTCCCCCTTTCAGCCCAAAAATCAACCTCAAAATCTCGAACTCAGCGCCAAGAAAAAAATCGACTTTGCCCTCATCGTCGAATCAGAAGGCACGGCCAATACGCTTGTTGCCAATGGATTTACCAAGCGGAATAATAGCATTTTAATCGGTGCTCAAGGTGTTCCTTCCAATGCTGTCCGAGGATGGGTGAAAAGGATTCAAGATCAATTAAGAATTCCACTCTACTTTTTTGGCGATCTTGACGCCTATACGATGCAAAATATATTCAGAACTCTCAAGGCAGGCTCGGCGGCATCACTTATCCGAAACGCCGATTACTCAGCACCGGAGGTGAGGTTCCTTGGAGTTCTTCCGAGTGACATTGAAAAGTATGACCTCCATGATTATCCGGTGAGAGAAAATGATCTCCAAGAAGTCCGTGCCCTGAAGAAGGCGCGAGATGTCCTGCAAAACGATCCCTTTTTTAAGGACAAAAAAAATAGAGGTCTCGCGGCGATCCTAGAATGGCTTCTTAAAAACAAGCGCCGATGTGAGCAGCAAGCCTTCTTCACGGTCAATCCGAGAGATCCCATAATGCCGGAAAAGATCATTTTAGAAAAAATTAAAAAAGGTAATTACGTTTAGGAGTAAATCGTTACACACCCTGTAGCAAATTCCTGCACGATGCGACGCAGCTTAGCGTAGTGGCATGCCGGAAAATAACTTCCGTTGGCAAGAGTTAGGGTCGACTAAGGTTCTGTCTGAGATACGGCATAAAGCTTGCATCCTCTGGCCGGGGTGGTGTTTTATGCGACTGAATTTTCCAGAAGCCGAGCGTGCGACTTCCCCAGCTGAACGTGTCATGCGTTCTTGGGTCCTCAGCGAGGAGTCTTCGCAGCGTGTATCTACCGAATTCCCAGAAACCATTGAAATGCTATCCAAAAAGTCTTTTAAATTAGGCCGATCGGAAGATTCAGGTGTTTGGCCGTTTGTTTCGTTTTCACGGGAGGCTGGAGCTGGTGGGACCGTTATTGCTCACAAAGTGGGAGAGGCCCTAGGATGGACGGTTTATGACAAAATCCTCCTTAAAGTCCTAGCCCAAAAATTTAATTTTTCATTGGGCGCCCTACAAATTCAAGATGAAAGACACATAAGTTGGCTAGACGCCTTATTTTGCAACCTTGGTGCAAAGACCGAGGAGTGGGATACAAAACGCTCCCCTCTTTCTCAAGATGAACTAGTCACTTATCTGTGTCGGCTCATCAAGTCTCTCGCAATGCGAAGTCACGCGGTCTTTGTTGGACGGGGATCTCAGTTTGTGCTTCCCTCGCACGTCGGTCTCAGAGTTCGTGTGATTGCTCCCGAGGAAGCTCGCGTCAATAGAATCATGCGAGAACGCGGCATGTCCCACGGAGAATCTTTACGATACATTCGTGATGTTGACCATCATCGTGAAAAGTTTATCTCACGCTTTTTCCACTGCAGCCCTAAAGATCTCTCCCTCTACGATCTTGTCATCAACTCGGATTCAATGGGAGACCAAAAGGCAGCATCAACCATCGTTGAAACTCTTAAGTGTCGTTCTATGAAAAGTATTACGACCTCTCCGCAATCAATGCAGCACTAAAATTTTCCATCGAGTACGCGCGAAGGGGCGTTTCCAGTTGTCACTGGGCAAGAATCTAAACAATAGTGATTCTGACGCGAGACAGATAAGTCAACACGATCGCCGCGCCCCCAGCAAAAGCCGGAGCTGTAATCCATCCAAGAATGATGTGAGTAATCGTGTGGGCATTCACGAGGTTGAATCCTTGGATGAAACCAATGCCTAAAACAGCACCAACAACCGCCTGTGAAAAAGAAACGGGAACCCCAATTTTTGCAAAGACGTGAACCGTCACAGCGGTCGATAGTGAAACGACTAAAGCCCCGAAACAATTGAGGGGCACGATCGAATGGCCGATCGTTCTAATCACATTTTTGCTGTAAGTGAGCATCCCAAAGGCGATAGCTAGTGAACCATAAAGGCATGCCTGGAAAATATCGAGGAGTCCCGCTTGGAGAAAGACACCCGTGACATTGGCGACATTATTGGCTCCCAAAGCATAAGCTGCGTATGCGGCACAAACAATCAAACTGACACGAATAAATCGGTCAAAGCCGATGAAATTGAGCTGGAGGCGTTCGACAACGCGCGACAAGGCACAATAAAAAATGACCGAAAGCAATGCAGCGCCTATTGGTGTGGCTATCCAGCAAATCACGATTTTTTGAAGGACTTTCCACTCGATGCCTGGCCCGAGGTAGGCGGCTCCTAGAATAGCTCCGACGACCGCCTGGCTTGCGGATACAGGCAGTTTTAACTTGGTCATAAAACCCACCGCTAGTCCAGCCGCGAGTAAGATGACTGTGGCTTGGACGATCGTCTGGTTAGCCAGGGCTCCGACCGTTATAAGTCCGTGCTGTCCTTCAAGTACAGCGCCTAGAATCACAAAAACACTCGCAAGAAGGACGGCGCTTCTGAAACGTAACATTTGCGATGTTACGGCGGTCCCAATGATGGAGGCGGCATTATTCGCTCCTAGTGACCAACCTAAAACGACACTAGCCAGGAGATACCACATGATCGATAGCAACACCTTTCATTAAATCAATATATGTACTATGCTACGAGTTGGTTGATTTTGACAAGGAGGATTAAGTCCATGTCTCTCCCTGGTTTTTGGGAATTAATGATCATCTTTGGCATTGTTCTTTTGCTGTTTGGCGCAAAACGTCTTCCGGATCTTGGGGGCGCTATCGGAGAGGCTTTTCGGAACTTCCGTAAAGGTGTAAAAGGGTCCTCCGCCGACGACGAGAAAAAGGGGTAGGGTATTTTCTCACTGAATATGTCACTGCAAAAATTGGAAAATATGAAAAATTCTTGCCTTTTTTTAAAATAAAGCCTAGAGTTCCGTCCTTAACTATTTTACATATTGGAGTGAGTCAGTGCACGGATCCAGACATAGAAGAAAACATCCAAAAGGCAGACGTAAAGTCGGTTCCAAGAAACGTCACATGATGAAGAAGCGTCGTGATTTGAGAACTGTTTAATAGCTTCTTGGCCGCTGTTTAAAAAATAGCATCACTAAAACCATCCAGAGACTTTTCAGAGTTCAAAAATTTTTCTTTGGGAAGACCTCAAAAAAAGTGTATTAAAAAACTTTTTTTTCAGATCCTCTTTTTTGCTTTTAATCCGCATCGCTAGGAAGTAAGCTATAAGTAAGAGTTAATCATGTTACGATCTCGTGTGCCGTAAACTTTGAGCCCAGAAGGCTCAAACTTCCTTAGGGATCGAGGAAGTTTCACACAAGGAAGGGCTATAATAATGTTGGATTTCGTATTGGAATTAGATCGTTTGGTTCAAAAGTGGCCCGAAGGTGCAGCATGGAATGTATCCCAAATTGCTACATATACAGAGACGCCGGTCACTAAGGTCATAGAATTTCTTTCCGGAA
>CAILAO010001066.1 GCA_903832105.1 uncultured Pseudomonadota bacterium
CTACTTTGGTGACTATAAGGACGGCCGCTAGACCATTTGAGATATAAAGGCATGAGCGCTGGAAGTTCTTCTTGGTATGCCGACTTAGAAATGACTATTCCGACCCTACTTTCTTTTTCGTACAGAAAAGGTCTCGCATAGAACCGCGTCCGTCGCTGAAAGCGTCTCAATTCGCGAAATCCATTCTCATATCGAGAAAGAAATTCATTGATCTTTATCTTATCACTGATCATTCGCGTGGGTTGAACTAGTTCTGCGCCTTGTGGTGGGGGATTTGAATGAGAACACTCTGCAAGGTTTTGGCCTATACTAAACTCCGCTTTCGTTGAGTTATTTATCTTCGTCGGGCCTTTATTTTCGGGATTAGAAGGTTTGATTGACAATAACTTATCTCGGTTAATAAGATTTGTTTTCCCCTGCAAATCAAAAAACACGATCATATCTTCTACGAATTGAATCGGCCACCCCACCAATGTCGGTTTGTCGAAATCAGTCACATAGATGTCTCGGAGCAATTCTTTCAAACCGCCTTGGAGATCCACCTGGGGAATAGGATTGTTTACGACGTTATAAACTAAAATATGGTTAATGCTCGTCC
This sequence comes from uncultured Pseudomonadota bacterium, assembly GCA_903832105.1. GTDB lineage: Bacteria > Bdellovibrionota_B > Oligoflexia > Oligoflexales > CAILAO01 > CAILAO01. The sequence continues at coordinate 599 of CAILAO010001066.1, forward strand.
TAGCAACCGTTTTATAGGTTCCTTCCAATGACAAAAGAAAAATGCTTTGTTCGTCAGCATCAACGATCATTCCCGTTTGCGAAACACATTTAGTGTCAACAAACCTATATATTTCCAATCCAAACCCATCGGTTGAAAAGAAAAGCACAAGAAGTGCCGCTATTTTAAATGTAAAATGTCGCATCATTCGCACAACTCTTTTCGTAAGAAGTGACCAAAATTCTAAAGTAAAATTGATAACCGGCTAATCTTTGCAGAGTATCAAAAGTCGCCAAAAAAGACTATGTCGAGGTCCCTTGGAGCACCAAAAAATCTGAAATCCCTTGCCTGTCAATAGTTTTATATTTAGTTGAATTTTGTTCCCTATGCCCCAAACCTTGCTCCCCATAAACCATCCCTATCCCCATCCTTTTAAATTAACTGCAGGATGAGGATTGGGATGGGGCAAAATATGTGGGGCTTGGGAAATAGGGGTTTTGGGAATTGAGGAGGGAGAAAGGATGAAAATTTTGGGATACTCTCAGCGAGACCCCAAGGTAGCCTTTTGACTCTCTCGGTAGACGATTTTGCGAAAACGTTCGTTGGGTATCGTTTTGGTTTTTGACTTAATCCAATGTCTGCCATGAGAATATATTGAGGTTCTGTTGGCGTGTGTCCTCTTGTGCTGACGATACTGTAACATGTTGTTATATAATTGTTTATTGAAGCATAAAGACAAATTAGTTTTAATTCGGAACTGTTTTTGATAATATAGTTCTGCAATAGAACGATATTTTGTTTCGAAATATAACACGCTAACATAAAAGGACAAAATGTCTAAAGAAATTTTAAACCACCTTGAGGTTATCCAGCAGCGGCTTCTTGGGGTCTTACCTAAGAGGCTAAGGCTAATTTTCTCTTCTTTCAAATTCGCAGAGCGAGGCCTCATCGTTACCGGACCGCGAGGTGTTGGCAAAACGACTTTGGTACTATCGAAAATCGACCCGGAAAAATTTCTCTATGTATCGTGTGATAACCCACTTACCGCCACAATCTCCTTATGGGATTTGGCCAATCAAGCTTTCATGTCAGGCTATCAAGGCATCATTTTTGATGAAGTCCATTTTGCCAAAAATTGGAGTGTTCACGTCAAAGCCATTTACGATTCGTTTCCGAAAAAGTGTATCTGGCTTTTAGATAGCAGCACAATTGCGCTACACAAAGGCATGGCCGATCTTTCGAGACGTTTTATAACCTATCGTTTGCCGTTACTCTCGCTTCGAGAATATGTTTTTCTTCGTGAAGGGTTGGTACTTCCCAAACTTGATCCTTTTAATTTGCATATCGAACAGGTAAATGAGGTTTTGAATACTCTGCCAATATTAAAATTCTTCAAACAATATATGACAGAAGGATTTAGACCGTTTTTTCTCGAAGGAAGCTATCAGGAACGACTTCACAACATTTTAAATAAAGTTCTTCAATCGGATGTCCCACTGTTGATTCCGGATTTAAACGAAAATAATTTGCGACTTTTGCAAGCGATCGTTGGCTATCTGGCACAATCGAAAATTCCAACACTAAACATTTCCAAGATGTGTTCCGAATGGTCGATTGGCAAAGAAAAGCTTTATGTGCTTCTTACTGTAATGGATTCTGTAGAGCTTATTAAAATAGTAAGAAAGCAGGGCGATACAAAAACGCATTCGAAAGGAGCAAAAATCTTTTTCTTCGATCCTTCCATGTACTATCTCTTTAATGCAGAGTTAGGAAACCTCAGAGAGGCTTTTGTTGTGAGTGCCTTTGCAAACGCCGGTTTTCCCGTGTTTGCTCATGTCGACGAAACAAAAGGAGATTATTGCATCGGTCAAAAAAACCTCGAAATTGGCGGTCGAAAAAAGTCCGCAAAAAAGTCTGACTATGTGGTACGTGACGATGTCGAGGTACCTACCAAAAATACCATTCCATTGTGGACTTTGGGAATGCAACTTTAAGACGAAAGAACGCCCATCACCACGAGTAACGCGATAACAATGCCAATAAGGCTTTCCCCGGCAATAAAACCAGAACTGACCGGAATAATCGATCGTTCGGCAAGCACAGGACGCTTTTTCTCTAACCATAAAGCGATCAAAGCACCGACAAACATCGCTATCGTATTATTGGCTGGCGTCGTAAAGGCCAAACCAAAGCCGATCGCAGACGGAATGTAAGCCCTGTATTTTGGAAGCATCTTCTCAAGAAGAACGATGGCAATACCTAAAAGTCCACCCACTAAAATGGCGATCTGAGCAGTCGGATGAAGAGCGCCGATACCCTTGGCAAGAAGCTCCGCAACCCCCTTCCATGTTTGAGCACCAGGGGCTGGCCACTTATCAGTTCCCAGAAGATCTGCCGTCGGAATCAAAAGTTGATATGCTGGAACCACAAAAAGGGAACCGGCAATGACACCGAAAAATTGTGCCCAAAACTGCTGCTTGGCGTCTGCTTTAAGAATATAACCAGTTTTGAGATCTGTGAGGAGATCTGCCGCATGTAAACCAATACCGCCCGAAACGTTGGCCGTCATGAGGTTGGTTGTGGAATTTCCGGGATCCAAAGCACCAAAAGTCAACTGAGTGACCTTACCAAGCGCCCCGGTAGGAGTCGTGTCTGTTTCTCCTGTCGCCCGTGAGGCAACGATTGCAATGAAAAAGCTAAGAACGACGGAAATGGCACCCATCCAGATTTTAATTCCGAAAATGTACCACTCCAGAAAAATAACGATAGGCGATAAAATCGCCACGCCAATAAAAAACCACTGCATGGGAACTTCAACAATTCCTTCGCTCGATGCCGGTCCGCCGAACGCACCGGTCACACTCTTGACGGCCCGCACCACGGTGCGCCACTGAAAAGCAAAGGCTAAAAGACCGCTGGTCAGAATCATTGCAGAACCAAACCAGAGACTCCAAGCAACAATGTGCTTATATCCGAGTTTTGCGTTAATAATCCCTTCTTCATAAAGCCATGGGGCCAGCACGCCATAATTAATAAGAGCGCCAAGAAGCATACTCCAAGCAGCTCGAAAGCCCATGATGGCTCCCGCTCCCAACATGATCACACTTCCTTCAAAAGCAAGCGTATAATCAACGAGTGGCCGACCTTTCAGCGTCACATAGGGAATCGAAAATTTTTCAGGTAGATTGAACGGAATCCAACTAGCCCTAGCGTCGCGAAAAAAACCGACAAAAATGCCGATGAGACCGCTCCAGCAGAGAATCTTAGCCTTTCCCTGACCGCTTGAGCCTCCCTCACCATAAAGAGCTTTCAATGTTTCTGCAGCAGCTATACCCGTTGGGAAGCGCAATTGTTCGACATTGATCATTTGTTGTTTCATAGGGATGGCCATCACGAGACCCATCATGGCTATAGCCGCAATCCAAACAAGCATCTGCCATCCAACCATGGGTTCTCCGGTGATCATCATCAAAGCCGGAATGGCCGCAACCGTTCCTCCTCCCGTCATATAACCAGCAGCGCTCGCAACCGACTTCGAAGCGTTGTTTTCCAACATGCCAAAAGCTTCTTTAATAATCCGAAACTTAAACAAAGCCGAAAAGATAGCAAAAGACAAGATTGCGGCGGTAATGGAAACTCCCAGGCTCCATCCAGTTTTTAGAGCCACGTACAAATTAGACAGGCTCATAAAACCGCCAAGAAGCATTCCTGCAATCACCCCGCGCACGGTAAGCTGGCGTTGGTCGCTCATAGTCATTCCTTCTTTGCTATAATAAAACAATAGAGTTGCACTACAAATCCATTCAAAAGTATCATTGATTCCGGGGGATGTCCTCAATTTATGTTACGTGGAGAAAAAGTTTGTGAACCTAAAAAAAAGACCTCTTTTTATCGCCGTGATAGGGCTTGCGTTGATTTTAATTTTTCTAATAAAAACATGTTGGAACGATTCAAAAAAAACACCTTCTTCGTCTTCTTCCGCTCCCTCAGATGCAAGGCCCGATTACCAAGCCTCATCTAACTTTAAAACAAACGATCAGGCTCTATCTTCGAAGCATCCTGCGTCTCAAAATGCCTACACTGCCAATTCTGCTCCTAAGTCTGCCGGTAAAATTTTTCTTGGCGGCGCCATTTTGGCAGAGGCTTCTTTTGGGGGCGAACCTAAAAATCTGGGGCTAAATAGAGACGGCGCTCCCACCGGTCCCGCCGGATTTGTCATTGGCGCCGATGGTTCGGGCAATCGGCTTTTCATCTTGGACCAGATCAATAAAAGAATTGCTACCGTCGAAGCTGGAGATATCAAGACCGCTTTCTCTTTTTCCATCCCAACATTTTCATCTCTATTACTTACTCCCAATGGCGAAATACTTCTTCTTGATGGCTACAAGACAA
>CAILAO010001067.1 GCA_903832105.1 uncultured Pseudomonadota bacterium
AAAGAACGTGTGGGAATTTTTAGATCTCTTTGGAGAGGCGTATCATTTAGTTACATAAAAAGACGGGAATTAAGCTTCTGGCCTGTTATGTTCATCGTTCTCTCAATCGGGTTTGTTTTCTACGGTGGATTTTTGCTGGCCGCTATTCTACCAGAACTATTGGTCAATCTCGACACATGGATCGCATTGCCCAGAGCCCTCTTCAATCAAAAACTCCCTGGTTTCCCATTCAGCTTTATTAAAGGGCTCGCAATGTTGATCGAGATATCTCTTACAACGACTTTAGTAGCAATATTTCCTGCAATTTCCGTTGTTCTTTATACTTGGGGAACCCAACAAGAGAAAGGCGGGGGATGAAGTCGGGCGTCTCCGTCTTTTTATTCATCACACCCTCTTTACATCCTCTTTCCTTTAGTCGTTTTTCCGTCTTTTCCACCATCAGAATCAGAAAATGTCATTTTTGCCACATCAGAAATATCAAATAGAGTGTTTGCCACGGAATCCACGACCTGCAGGAAGCTATTTTGAACTAAAAAATTGTTGGCATAGGAGAAAAGAGTTCTCCCATCATATCGAATGGACAGAATAAAGACCCAGAATATCGCCGAAATTGACGTGCGTCCCAGCCATTTCAAAGCTTCTTTAGTTGCCAAAAGATCGCCCTCCTATGGTGTTCAAAAAATAAGCAGATGATTTCTTTGCTTAACTTAAAGTTTAATCTTCTTTGCACAAAAATGGAATGTTTTAGCGAAGGATTCCCAAAAGAAGTTATGTAAAATTAGGAAGCTAGCTTGGTCACCGTGTCGTGCGCCTTACGACCAGTGTTTTCAACAGTTCTGATTTCTCCGTCGAAAATGATCTCAAAGACTTCGTCATAGTCACTCGCGAAAAATACCTCCATCCTCTTTTTAAGGTAGGGCGGGAGTTCTTCAAAGTTCGGTTTATTTTTCAACGGGACAATCACTTGGTTGATACCTTCACGCAGAGCCGCTAGAAGTTTTTCCTTCAAGCCACCAATCGGAAGGACTTTACCATGGATGGTAATCTCGCCAGTCATAGCAATCTTTTTCACAGGAGGTTGGTTAAGCAAAGCCGAAAGAATCGCAGTAGCGAGGGTAATGCCCGCGCTCGGGCCATCTTTTGGAACCGCGCCTGCCGGCACATGAACGTGGATTTCGTGCTTTTCCAACGCCTCGGCCGTAATCCCGTATTCTTTTGCTTTTGATCTAAGATAACTAAGAGCCGCTTGCGCAGACTCCTTCATGACATCACCAAGTTGGCCCGTAAGAACCAGTTTTGAGCCCCCTGTCGCCGTCAGAAGATTAGCTTCAATAGGCATCACCTCGCCACCATATGGTGTGTAGGCCATACCCAACGCGACGCCCGACGTGGCTTCTTCATAGCAAAGGTCATTATTGTATTTTTGCGCACCTAAATGTCTTTGGATTGAAGATGGAGTAAGTTTGATGACCGGTTTTTTACTTTCGTCTTTTTCTTCGAATGTGCAATCTGCTTCGGCATATTGCCTGGCGATTTTCCTACAGATGGAGGCAATTTGCTTCTCAAGACCGCGCAGGCCGCTTTCTCTAGTATAATTGTTAATAATCGTTGCCAGGGAATTTCGGCTAAAGACCACATGTGTACTTGAAAGTCCGGTCTCTTTAAGTTGTTTTGGAATTAAGTATTGCGTTGCAATAGCGAGCTTTTCCTCTTCATGATATCCAGAAAGCTCGATCACTTCGAGTCTGTCACGTAAGGCACTGTCAATCGTATCAAGTCGATTCGCGTTTGCGATGAAGAACACTTTCGAAAGGTCAAAAGCGACTCCTAAATAGTGATCAACAAAGCCTTTGTTTTGCTCAGGATCAAGAACTTCCAACAAAGCCGACGCAGGATCACCGCGATGATCCGCCCCAAGTTTGTCGATCTCATCGAGCATGATAAGCGGATTGTCAGTTGCTGCCGATTTGACGCTTTGAATCACGCGACCCGGGAAGGCACCAACGTAGGTCCGTCTATGACCACGGATATCGGCCTCATCTCTTACGCCGCCAAGAGAAATTCTTGAAAACGATCGCCCCATGGCCCGCGCCACCGAGCGACCAAGACTCGTCTTCCCAACGCCTGGAGGCCCGACAAAGCAAAGGATGGGACTCTTAGCGCCCGGATTTAACTTTTTAACAGCCAGATATTCAATAATGCGATCCTTCACTTGCTCTAGGCCGTAATGATCTTCATCAAGCACTTTTTTAACATCTTTTAGATTTAGATTGTCCGTTGAACTGGTGAGCCATGGAAGCGATAAAATAGTTTCGATGTGAGTTCGCGTCAGGGCTGCTTCGCTTGTATCTTGATGCATTCTTTCAAGACGCTTTAGCTGTCTGGAAATTTCCTCTTTGGCTTCGGTTGACAACTTCACCTCTTCAACCTTTTTCCAAAGGGCGTCTATGTCATCTTTTCCATCGGAATCGCCAAGCTCGGTTTTAATAATACGCATCTGCTCACGAAGGTAGTGTTCCTTTTGCATCCTTCCAATCTCATCTTTTGCCTGTGACTGAATGCGAAGTTGCATTTGATAGACTTCAATCTCACGAGAAAGATAAGCATGAACTTTTTTAAGTCGATCGATCGGGCTTAGTATTGAGAGTAAAGACTGAGCCTCTTGTACCTTAAGCCCCAAGTTTGCCGCGACAAGATCCGACAGCCGACCTGGATCCGTGACATCTTCCAATATCATTAGGATATCCGGAGAAAGCGTTTTACCCATACTGACAACTTTCTCCAGGTTTTCGCGAATAATTCTAACTAGAGCAAGAACCTCGGGTGAATTGCTGATCACGGAAGGCTCTTGGATTTGA
>CAILAO010001068.1 GCA_903832105.1 uncultured Pseudomonadota bacterium
CCATTATTTCATCCGAGTCCTGTCAATTTGAATGACCCAGCCAAGTTGGAGATATTCGTGTCAGACCTGGTGAAACTGGAGGAGTTTCTTGGACAAGGCAATAAATAGGAACTATTTCGATATAGAACCATTCCTGAAGGATATGCGGGAAGGTTGTCTTAAACAGGACTTTATTTTAAAAAGTGATGTGTGGTCGGACCTTGTAGAGATGGTCAATACAAACAAGGCATTTGCTCAAGAGATTACGGACTATAGTGTTCCGATACTTATTTGTGCGACGGAGAAGGCAGAAGTCGAAGAACCACTTAATGAGGGGACATAACACGCAATCGTCCAGATGACGAGGATGAAGCAAATAAGAATATTTTTATGTTTCACTTTGAACATCTTGCCCAAAAGAGATCTTAAAGTAGAGTTCCAGAGAAGAGTATCTCATCAACCATCAAGAAAATGCAAGGCAAAGGGCGAAAGGCAAATTGCAAAAAAAAAGGGAGGCAGAAGCCCCCCTTCATATAAGAGAATCTCCCGTTCCGTAATCATGTCGAGTACGGAGAGAGATTAGTCTTCGAGACCTTTCCAGTTAAGTTCATCGTCAGTAATGACATCTTGAAGCTTGGCAGCTCTTTTTTGAGCCTCTTTCTTTAGTCTTTTCTCTTCGGCTGCGTTGTTTTGCCAGCGTGCACGCTCTTGTTTTTCTCTTAGCAGAGCTTGAGCGCGTTCAGTTTTCTCTTGATTGATTTTCGTGCGGCGATCAGTTTCACGTATCTTGGCAAGATCTTGCTCCAATTTTTCTTCAAAGCTAAGATGACCAGCCTTGCGAGCCTTTTCTTTTTCGGCCATTTTTTTCGTAATCACCTCAAAGTCGTCATCTTTCGAACCAGAGACGCCTTCAAGATCTGACAGATCAATCGAATCGGTGTACATTTCTGGATAAAGCGTTTTAAGGCTGGGCTCTTTTCTTACGGTTTCTTTTGACTCGTCCCTCTTTGAAAACTCTCTACTTGGTGACGAAAAACCGACTGGGAATGATAGACTGAGTCCCGCCGCGCTGATAAAGGAACCAACGGCGTCCTTTTTAAGGCCGGATAAGAAGTATGCAGATATTTTTGTTTGTTCGATTTTGCCAACGAGACCGCCACCAAACTCTTGATCACTAGACGTTCCAGCCGATTTTTGCTCAGCTCCCGCATCAAGCTTTGGTTTAGTAAACACGTTTCTTGCTTGGGACATGACAAAAACACCAAAGTTTTTCGAAAGATATCCTGTGAGGGCAGTCTTGAAGAAGACTTCGTTTCCTACGGTGATGTCACCAATGTTTTCAGCCTTACCGTAGCGATAGCCAAGATTCATCGCAAGTTCACCAGCACCTTCTTTGCCATAAGATGCCGCAGTCATGACGCCGCCTTGGGGATTGTCAGATCTTGTCAATGCGTATTGACCGCGTTTTCCAACGCCCGATTCGACGAAAGGAAGAATAGCCACTTTAAGGCCTTCCCACTCTACAAGCGTGTACTTCAGCATTAAGCTTGCGCCTGAAAACGCGCCGTCTTTAATATTTCCACGCCAATTTCCATCAATTCCATCTTCTTTCGATTTCTCAAGGAGAACATCGCGATCTTTGGGATCAACATCTTCATACGAAAAGTGAAGGCCAAGAGTAAGATCGAGTTTTTCCGTGATACCGTGACCAAGCAGTGCGCTTCCCCGATAAGCTGTATCGATCAGAGTTTCTTTCTCTAGAGGGGCGAGAGACTCGTTCAAGAGTGCTTTTTTGGAGAGTGCATCTTTTCTACCTTCAACATTGAGTCCTGAGCGCCATTCGCTTTGAGGAATCGTCGTTGCAGAAGAGACGCCGCCAACTGCATCCTGATCGACCGTTCCGAGTCCAAGAGCATCATAGCCATAGGCCGCTCGACTCGCAAACGTTGCCATCAGTACTAGCGTTAGATTGATAAGAATTTTTCCGAGAGAAGAGCCGCACAAAGGAAGAGATTTCGATCTTTTCATTATTCCACCTCAGCTTCAACAGCATCAAGAAGAGCAGCCACCAGACATATACAACACACAGGGGCATACAAGTGCAAAGCCTTAAATAAAGGCCGGACACTTCCGCGTCACACGATCTGCAATTCAAGGGCCAACGAATAGGTTCGATTCAATATGGGAGATCCTATTTATAGGAGGTTTGGCCTCCAACAGCGCAACGTGTTATTTTAATAAATATTTTTTAAAAAAAGAGAGAGAATTCTATGAATTTCTGAGAGCTAAAGTCTCCACTTACGAGCTGATCAGGTGTAAAAAGTTTTGACAGTTTTGTTTTTATTTAACGAAGTTCGTTCTTTATTCCTTACGGCTTCAAACTGGGATCATTCAGTAGGCGCTTCATTTCTCTGACAGCTTCAGTCATCCCTACAAAAATAGCCCGCGCGACAACGGCATGTCCGATATTGGCTTCCTCTGCAAAGGACACATGTTGAAGCCATTGAGCGTTCGTATAATGAAGACCATGACCGAAATGAACTTGAAGACCAAGTTCATGAGAATGGGTCGCAATATCGCTAAGCTCCTTTGTCAGTGACCATTTTGTTTTGGTTGCCGCAGCACCATCAACATTCCTGCAGAAGGGACCAGTATGAATTTCAATGGCTTCTGCTCCAAGATGCTTACTCAACTCAATCATCTTTAGATCAGGATCAACGAAAAGTGACACCAAAATCCCGACCTCTCTCAATTCGCGAACTGCAGCTTCTATCGCAAGATCAGCTACCGCTAAGTTTAGTCCTCCTTCTGTAGTCAGCTCCGCCCTCTTCTCTGGAACAAGCGTCACCGAATGAGGTCGAACTTTCTTTGCGATAGAAATCATCTCGGAAGTTGCTGCCATCTCAAAATTAAGGGGAACCTTAATGGTATCTTTTAAGAGAAATAAATCTCTGTCCTGAATGTGGCGTCTGTCTTCGCGAAGGTGGCACGTAATGTTATCAGCGCCTCCAAGCTCCGCCATAACCGCAGCTTGCACAGGGTCTGGATACTTCTCACGTCTTGCTTGACGAACTGTCGCCACATGATCAATATTAATCCCTAATCGGATCATAAAACACCTATCGAGTTGTATGCTCTTTAATACTTCGAACCGCAGTTTGCGCGATTTCTTCAGCCATCTTCTCAATATTCTCGCGATTATTTCCTTCAATCATAATTCTGGCGAGATTTTCCGTCCCGGAATAACGAAACACCACACGTCCCTCACGACCCAATCCCTGCTCAACTGAATTTATGAGTTTTGATAGTTCCGGCAAACTCTCAACGGGAACCTTTTCTTTGACTTCAACATTTTTCATAACTTGAGGTAGCGGTTCCATGCACTTCCTTAGCTCAGAGAGACGCTTTTCCTGTCCAACAACAATTTCAAGGAGGTTTAGCGCGGCAAGGATCCCATCTCCAGTCGTGGAGCAGTCTCGAAAGATCAGGTGTCCCGATTGTTCACCGCCGAAGTTGTAACTCCCTTTGATCATCTCTTCAACAACATAACGATCCCCTACCTTGGTCCGGATAACCTTTCCGCCAGCCTTTTTAAGAGCAATATCCAGCCCCATGTTACTCATGATTGTTGACACTAAGGTGTTTTTCTTAAGACGTCCTTGCCTCATGAAATGGAGACTACAAATGGCCATGATTTCATCACCGTCCACAAGCCGACCTTTATCATCAACAACAATCAGGCGATCAGCGTCACCGTCAACCGCAATGCCCATGTCGGCCTTATAAAGCTTTACTCGCTCTATAAGCTGTTGAGGATAGAGAGCGCCACACTGCTCGTTGATATTTGCCCCATCTGGTTCGACCCCCAAAAGAAAAATCTCAGCTCCAAGTTCCTCGAAAACCTTGGGAGCCACCTTATACGCCGCACCATTAGCACAGTCTATAACAAGGCGAAGTCCTTCCAAAGTTAAATGCTTCGGGAACTGTTCCTTAAGAAAAACCGCGTATTGTCCGATCGCATCGTCTATTCTTTTCGCGGTACCAATCCTTGTCCCGGTTGGAAGATTATCTTTCAGCTCTTTATCTTCCATGTACTTCTCAAGTTTATCTTCAACGTCGTCGGGAAGTTTATAGCCATCTGAACTGAAAATCTTGATACCGTTATCATGATACGGATTGTGAGATGCCGAAATAACGATACCAGCAGCAGCCCTCATACCCCTTGTCAAATAAGCGATTCCAGGGGTCGGGAGGGGGCCCAGAAAAAATGTATCAACACCAACGCTGCAAAGACCTGAACAAAGTGCCTGCTCCAACATATAGCCACTTCTGCGTGTGTCTTTGCCAATCAAAATACGGGGATGTGAATGTGTATTGCGGAAATAAAAACCTATAGCCTGTCCAAGCGTCAGCACCAAGTCAGGGGACATCGGAAAGACATTCGCCCGTCCACGAATACCGTCTGTACCAAACAATTTTCCCATACTTCAGTCTCCTTTTTGAGGATGCGTACTGACCCTACTGTTTTCTGGCTAAAATTTCGACCACAGCAACTGTAGGAACCGTTTCAATTAAAACTGTTTCAGAAGGGATTTTGACTTGAACACGCATCTCATGCTTTCCGGGAAGAAGATTCCTAACCTCTGCAAATGCTCTCAAATCTTCCTTCTTTACAAAGCTCAAAACTCCTGGAGTACCCTGGATTACAATCGAAATAAACTTTGGATTAACCTCCCATTGAAAATCTGTTCCAAGAATTTCTATTGGAATCGAGCTGAACCGACGGTTAATTTTCTCTTCGCCGATGAGAAAACTAACCGAGACCTTACTGGGGTTAACTTCTACCTTGTCAAGCCCAAGCGAAGCAATTTCTGCCTCGATACTCTTCGTCTGCTGGAGCCCTGTGACATCGATAGCCTCGGTAAAAACTTCCTCAATCTTTGAAATATCGTATTGAAGTCCCATGATCTCGACTTTTTGTGGATCAATCGTAGCTTTTTCAATAATGTAGCCTTCCGCAGGTACGCCTTGCTGATTAACCTTGACAGAAACTTTCTTTGAGAATTTTCGTTCAATGTTAAACGTAACGTAGGGATCGCGTAACATGACCTTTATACTGCTATGATCGATGTAAGGCTTAATGTCTCTGGTGTTAATCCATTGCGTGCGACGGCCCGTTCCGCCGGTGATATCGAGTCTCACTTCAAGGTTTTCAGGAATCGCCATCAGTGAGGCTTTGTCACCCTTTAACGTAGCCTCAGTGTGCCGGATGTTTCCGCCATCAATGACGAATTCCTTGGGTGTCACAAGCTGAATCTGCAGTCTTCTTTTTTCTTCAGTGACCTCACCTGCATTGATAAAATACCATAAGACTGTGGCCAATAATAAAGCAAACAGCTTGTAATGGGCGTTGTGAAATAAAAGGGAGAAAAGCCTATTTCTCATTTTTTCCTCCCAATTTTATGAATCGCATAATGCTATCCAAGACATCCTTACTCCAACGAACGCGCTTAGTTGGGATGATCGTCTCTTCTCGAACTTCTTCTGCAAGAATGCTTCGAAGTTTCCTTCGGAGAAGCCTCGGCTCGAGATTCTTCGTGATGCGTCCGTCTTCAACAAGGGAAATAGTTCCCCTTTCTTCAGAAACCAGCACCACGAGGGCATCGGTTTCCTGGCTAACTCCGAAAGCGGCCCGATGTCTCGTTCCCATCTCAGGATCGAGATTTTCCTCTCGAGTGAGCGGCAAAAAACAACCCGCAGCCGCAATACGGCCATTTTGAATAATGACCGCACCGTCGTGTATAGGAGATGAAGGTTGGAAGACGGATACTAAAAGCTCATGAGACACTCTAGCATCAACCAGCGTTCCGATGTCGATATAGCGACTTAAAATAATATCGCGTTCAATGACAACGAGAGCCCCGATTTTTCGACTAGCAAGCGTAGCAGATGCGCGAGTGATCTCATCAATAATCTGATTAGACGAAATGGTTTCAGTTCCCTGAATGAACGGCTTCTTTCCCATTCTCCTCAAAGCATGTCGAATATCATCCTGGAATAGAATAATGATAATAATAATAAAGCTCGATACGAACGTGTCCATAATGGACTTTAACGTGGTTAACGGTGTGATCTTTGAAAGCAGGTAAGCGCCGACCATGATTAAAATCCCGGTCATCATCTGGGCTGCCCTCGTACCGCGAATAAAAAGCACGATATGATAAAGCACGTAGGCTATGATAAGGATATCAATCGCAGACCAGAAGTTAAATTGAGACAAAATTTCCCGCATTATGCATCCCCCCGCCAGAAGTCCCTAAGCTTTTTTAGAAGCCGCACTTCGTGGGTTCTAATGAGGCGAACGCCAGCAAAGATCATGCCTAGCTCTACCATTTTTGTTGGGATATCACGATCAATTGGAAGTTCGATTTCTAATGCGTGACCAATCCAGGATTTCCGAGAAACTCCAATAGCCACGTTATACTTTTTTGTGAGTTCAAAGACATGGGCCAGGATTCTAATATTTGCAGCGACTGTTTTTCCAAAACCAATGCCTGGGTCTAGATAAATCCGCTGATGTGAAAATCCAGCGTTTAAGAGAGCATTGTAAGAGGCATCACAGAATCGATCAATTGCTAAGGTCACTTCGCCCGCTTTGAGAGGGTTTATCTGCATAGTTTCTGGGGTTCCAGCCATATGCATGGCGATATAAGAAACTTGCGACTCTTTTGCTAATTGAGAAAGAGTCCCTGGATCCGCTAGACCTGAGACATTGTTAATCATCGCAACGCCATAATGAAGAGCCTTCAACATGATATCGGGTTTTTTCGTATCGATGCTAATCTTGCCAGGCTGGACAATTGCGCTTATCTTAGCGAGCACTGGCTCTAGTCTTTCCCATTCTTTCGCATCGCTAACTCCAAGGGATCCGGGTTTTGTGGATTCAGCACCGATATCAATAATATCAGCACCCAGCTCGATCATTTGAACGGCGTGATCAACAGCATGCATGTGATCAACAAAACAGCCACCATCGGAAAAAGAATCCGGCGTAATGTTCAAGACGCCCATAATGAGCGGGCTAGAAGCATTTCTTGCAGTGGTTTGCTCTTCTGTCGTTCGGTGTTGATCTATCATGATGTTCCTAAAAAATTATACCCCCTGAGGCAAAGGACCAAAAGTATGTGTTTGAGGCGCGATTTTCTTAGCATCTTCGCCTGTTTCTCCGACTTTATTGCCATCTTGACGGCATCCGTCATCTTTTTTCGCTAAACGCTTCCCAGAGAAGTAGTCTTGCCTCTCTTCCTCAGAAATAATGGGGAGCCCCTTCTTGGCAAGTTCCAGGTCGGGGTTATTAAGCGTTTCTCTAACCAAAAGCGCCTCTGCAATGACTTCGAGTTGATCTCGGTGCTCTCGCAATATGTCTACCGCTTTGCCGTAAGCTGTCGTCACGATACGATGGATTTCTTTGTCGATTTCCTCCGCGACTTTTTCGGAAAAGTTCCTTTGATGATATAGATCTCGACCCAAAAAAACTTCATCTCCCTTTTTTCCAAGCGCGAGAGGTCCCAACGTCTCACTCATCCCCCAGTTACATACCATTTTTCTGGCAATGTCAGTTGACTTTTCGAGGTCATCTCCAGCGCCAGTCGTTTGCCTTAAAAAGACGATTTCTTCAGCAGCACGTCCTCCAAGGGCGTAACAGATCATACCTTCGGCGTATTCTTTAGTGATCGTCATGCGGTCTTCTAAAGGTAAGAGAAGCGTCACTCCAAGCGCTTGCCCTCGCGGAATAATACTCACTTTATGAACTGGGTCGATACCAGGAAGGGTAATGCCGACAAGGGCATGACCTGCTTCATGAAAGGCTGTGTTTTTCTTCTCCTCATCGCTCATGATAAGACTGCGCCTCTCCGGGCCCATGAGCACTTTATCTTTTGCCAGTTCAAAGTGGTGCATTGTGACCTCCAGGCAACTATCACGTGCGGCGATCAATGCAGCTTCGTTGACGAGATTTTCAAGATCGGCGCCGACAAAACCGGGGGTTCCTTGAGCGATTTTCATAAGCTCGACATCCCCTGCGAGAGGAGTCTTTTTCGTGTGGACCTTTAAAATTCCTTCGCGTCCCCTCACGTCCGGTTTCGGAACGACGACTCTTCGGTCAAATCGCCCCGGTCTCAAAAGTGCCGGATCCAGGACGTCGGGCCGATTTGTCGCAGCGATAATGATTACGCCCTCATTGGTTTCAAAGCCGTCCATTTCAACAAGGAGTTGGTTGAGTGTTTGTTCGCGCTCGTCGTGACCACCGCCCAATCCAGCTCCGCGGTGTCTTCCAACAGCATCAATCTCATCTATAAAAACAAGGCAAGGCGCCTGTTTTTTTGCTTGTTCAAAAAGATCTCTTACACGACTCGCGCCAACACCAACGAACATCTCGACAAAATCAGAACCAGAAATACTGAAGAATGGAACCCCAGCTTCCCCAGCAATCGCCCGAGCAAGAATTGTCTTACCGGTTCCTGGTGCTCCCACGAGCAACACGCCTTTTGGAATGCGTCCTCCGAGTTTAGTGAACTTTTTCGGCTCTTTTAAAAATTCAACGATCTCCTGCAACTCGTTTTTTGCTTCGTCAACTCCGGCAACATCAGCAAATGTGATTTTTGCCTGGTTGTCCGAAAGAAGCTTCGCCCGGCTTTTTCCGAAGGAAAGCGCTTTGCCGCCGCCAATCTGAAGTTGTCGCATGAAGAAAATAAATAAAAGAACGATCAAGAGAACGGGAACCATCTGAATAAGAATTGATTTCCAAAGACTTGTTTCCTCAGGAGGAAGAAAATTGACAGTGACTCCGCGTTCATCGAGAAGTTTTCGAAGCTCGACGTCGCTTGGGCCAAAGGCTTTAAAGCTACTTTGGTCCTTTCGTTTACCCGTGATGGTGTTTTCTTGAAACGTAACTTCAGTAATTCGGTTCGCGTCTTCTGGGGGAAGCTTCACTGCTGCGATGAAGTCAGAAAATTTAATTTCCGAAGTTTCTTTTTCCGGCTTTACCATTAGATGAACCAAGAGAAACAGCATGATAATCCCTATAAAGAGAAGCATGACGCGCATCTGTTGATTTTGCTTTGAAGGAAGTTTTGCCATAGATCTATTTCCTTATTTGGACTCCAAATATTTTATTATCAGCTTTTGGTCGCCCTTTGTCCAAGCTTATCAAAGATCGACCGTCAAAAAGAACGTGTGTATTTTCATCGAGTTGCACAACAAAATAGTTCTTTCGTTCTTTAGCAGGGACCTGCCACTTCTGCATCAACTTTTTGATTTCCCACCTTTTCCCTTCGCTGCCTAAAAAAGAAACCGACTCTCCGGACTTTGGAAGATATATCTTAATGATCTTCGAGGACAAGTTTTTCTCGTCGTGATTGTCATAAGATATGTTCAGAGGGTCG
>CAILAO010001069.1 GCA_903832105.1 uncultured Pseudomonadota bacterium
TCGTAACGATCGTATATTGAATCGATCCCTCACGCTCCTCTTCTACAAGCGATTTGACTTCAACATGCTCTTTTTTCAATGCCGGGGGGGCGACTCTTACACTTTCACCCTGCTGGCCCTGCTCAGTTGCTGTAAGACGACTGACAAGGCTTCTAAACTCAAGCTCCCGAAAAAGTTCGATCAGTGCGGGGGGGGAGTCCACTTTTCTTCCACTGAAGAGTCTCCGCGAGGTTTATGAAAAGCAAAATCCCCGAGATCATAATCGATCGAGGCCTCTCGATTGATCGTAACGAGCTTACGCGCAAGGAAGGCCTCGTCACGAGCACGCGACAAACTTTCTTTCTGCCTTGCATTGGTAATATCATCTAGGTGATTATAAATTGCTTCAAGAGTGCCAAATTGCTTGATTAGATTCGCAGCCCCTTTTTCACCAATCCCGGGGACCCCAGGGACGTTGTCCGACGAGTCTCCCATGAGCGCCAAAACTTCGATCACCTGCTCTGGCGTACACGAAAACTTTTCCTGCACACCCGCGCGATCAATAATCTTGGCAGGCTCCCCTTTCTTTGGTGAATAGAGGAACACACTGCCTGAAACAAGTTGCATGAAGTCTTTGTCACCGGACACGATATAGCAATGTAAATCGGGAGCGGCGAGTTTAGTCACGAGGCTACCGATTAAATCATCCGCTTCTTGTCCGGCCTTGATTAGAGTTTTGCATCCAAAGGCCTCGAACAATCTGTAAAAATAAGGCATCTGAACCGCAAGATCTTGCGGCATCTCCGTTCGATTGGCTTTATATGCCGGATAAAGCTGATGTCTGAACGTCGGTTCTTTAGAGTCTGTAGCCACCACAAGATAATCAGGCTTTTCTTCAGTGATAAGACTCAAGAGAAAAATAGCGCTCCCATAAAGAGCCGAGGTCGGAAGCCCCTTTGCCGTCGTCAACGGCTGCCGGCTGAATGCGTGAAAATTTCTAAAAGCCATCGCCATGGCATCGATCACAAAGAGCCTCTTGGGCATTCGTTCCATATTTTTATCCCATTTTAATGTGTTCAATCTTTTGTTCCACTAAAGTAATCTTCGTCAAGAGATCACCTTGCTCCCATCCCTCAAGGGATTCCAATAAACCATCTTTAATGAGATATGCGGCATGACCCAGTTTCGCCGATTGGTGGGCGAGATGGGTTCCGATAATCGTCGTCCTACCTCGCTCGGCGCGCCCCCTAATTTTTTCTTCCAACACATGAATATGCGTCAAATCAAGCCCAGAAAACGGCTCATCGAGAACGAGAAGGGGCGGATCATGAATGGTGGCAAGCGATAAGGCAATCCTTTTTTGCATACCATGGGAACATGCATCAAGAGGTTTATGAATAAATCCCGCTGCGTCCCAAGAGGCAAAAGACTCTTCGACATGGCTCCTGGGTAGTTGGTATAAACTCGCTGCGTAATGAAGAAGCTCCCATCCGGTGACCCAACGCGGGAGATACGACGTCTGGGGAAGGTAGCCAATCGACCTTTTAAGCGTAAAAGCGTCGGGGACAAGTCTCTCACCAAGGCATGTGATGACACCGAGATCGGCATCGAGATTTCCCGTGATCAACTCCAAAAAAGTCGTCTTACCAGCCCCGTTCTTCCCAAGGATGACGATCGTTTGACCAACCTTAACCGAAAAATTGATAGGTCCTAGCTTAAACGACGGATGAAACGTTTTTTCAAGATTCGTAATTTTGAGCAGCTCATTATCCAAGATTTACACTCTCCTACGCTCTATAAAAGCGTCCCTTCTCAGCTTCCAACGTGTAATATTTTAAAATAAGCACCAGTAAAAGGCTGAGCCAACTTGCATAAATCGCTGTTGCGAGGAAAAGTCCCGCCACAAAAACCATGATGATCTGGAGCATAGGTTTTCTAGCGTCAATTTGGAAGAAAAAAAGATGCATAAGATAGGGCGGAAGCGCCGCCACAGCCCCAGCTTTTAGATAATCTGAAAATAAAAAGAGAAGATCGGTTCCGGCGAGTGGCACACCTTTCACCGCCCAAACCAAAATCTGTATCAGCAAAATCAATCCAAATAGGGCACCCCCAAGTATCCACCCAATGCGAACGTAAGTCTCTAAAAAAAGCTCATGCGAAACACCTAGAGTTCGTTCAGCCCATGCCGATTTTAGATCTTCCTGAACCTGTAACGCCAAGACCGATGAAAGAACGACCCCTGCAAGCAGGGCCGTAAGAAGTGCTATAAAAAACGGTTCGCCCCGGATCGTAATCACCGTAAACAGCGCTATGATTAACGCAGTCATGATCATAGCAAGTTGACTCAATCGATTTCGAAAAAACATCTGCCGAAGACGCCAGACGATCATCGTGGATAGAGGGCTGTGCATTGTTCCGGGAGAGGCCTCAGTCTCACCAACTTCACGAAACTTCTCCTGCGCACATTCAGTCTCACCCTCAGTTCCAGAAAGAGAAACGCAAGACAATTTATAGACGACAAAACTAACGCCAAGCAGCCCTGATTCAATCAAAGCAATACGAAGGAAAGACCAGTCGACAAATGCAAGAAGTGAGATTGCCCAAGCAGCGCCATGAACTACGAGAATCATGGTGATGCATCGGAGCACAAAAAAAACCCGCTTCACCTCGGGAGATTCTCCCATGTAGCTCATCATGTTAACATACGTTCGCGCCCCGCTAAATTCTCTATGTAAAACTCTACCTCCAATCAAGGCACTCCCCACGAGGATGAACCAAGTGACTCCGGATCCGAGAAATCGTTGCAACCCCCGCGACATACTGGCCACTTCGATATTGACAAAGTCATTAAAAATATAAAAAACAACCGCCAAAATGCAGAGGCTACACAAAGCCACCGTAAGCTCCTTGACGAGGTCATAGCGTAGCTTTCTAAAAAATGCTGACAGCCCAACCAGATAAATATTCAGTAAACGCTGGCAGGCTGATGACTCCCTGATACTCTGATTTTGAGTGGCCACCTTCACAAATATCCTATAAAATCGATCGATTACAAATCTTACTACGTTCGACCGTAAGAAAAGGATTCTGACATACTCTTATATATTTGTTAAGGATTAGAAATTTTGAGCGCTGAAAAAAGATTGTAAATACAGATAATAAGGGGGCTAAATCAGGAAAATCCTATCCAAATATCCCTTCAAGACGCGGTATACTTGTTCAACTCTTGAACAAGTAAGTGGACACTAGTAGATGGATTGTCTTCGAAGGGATCGGATTTAGGATAACGTTTAAGGAGTTTCTTGGCGTTCTTTATGGCGACAGCCTGCTCAGAAAGCAAGATGTCGTATATCTTGGGATTTGACTTCTCATAGATAAAACTCAGCTGTTTGGACAATTTCTCCTTGTATTGATTGCGAGAAAGCCCACTAGTTACAAAGTTGAAGTGAAGCAAATACCAAAGTTCGAAAGCTTCATTAGAGTATGCAACTTTAATGTTGTGTCTTTTCGCAAGAGTCAAAGCCCGACCAAAGTTTCTTTTCGGAAACGAGTCTCGATCAAAAACACACCAAATCTGATCGTACGGATCGTTTTTTTTCTCTGTCTTTTTTTAAACTGCGTGTCTTACCAGGCTGTCGGTATTATATCCCGTGCCCTCTATTTCCACTGTCACGGAGGATACTTTGAATGCCTCAAAATAGAGTGGCTCGGTTCTTGTTCCTTCACAAACAATAAGAATAGTCGGTTTGGGCGGCCCCCTCGTTCCCGTCCTTCTTCTCAGATAACTTGTTTTTTTTGCCAAGACGGCATCGCGTCACCTGATTTTTTGGAGGTTCTCTGCAACTAGTTCAACCAATTCCGAACTGATACTGGGCACGGCCCCATATTTTCCTTTCAGATAATCTTTCTCGAAAGAAGCATCATTTCTAACTGGTACTTCGTAATCTGTAAGCGAATATAGGTCACTTGCACCTAATCTATTCTTCTGGATATACCACATCTGATCTCGACGAAATACTGGCTGGGCCAATACGGTAGTGTCGTGTGTGGAAAAAATCAATTGCGCGTTCCTGGGATTTGTCTGGGCCGAGTTAAAGAGCTGAGCAATCTTCCAAACTAACA
>CAILAO010001070.1 GCA_903832105.1 uncultured Pseudomonadota bacterium
AAGCGTTGATCCTAAACAGGCGGATCAAAACGTGAGGGGCGCGACGCCTTTACCGCACGGTCTCGGAAAGACTGTGCGGATTATTGTATTTGCGAAAGGCGATAAAATAAAAGAGGCGGAGACCGCTGGTGTTTCTGAAGTAGGCGGTGATGAGCTTGCGAAAAAGATTCAAGACGGATGGATGGATTTTGACCAAGTCGTTGCAACCCCTGATATGATGGGTGTGGTAGGGAAACTTGGTAAAGTATTGGGTCCTAGGGGACTCATGCCGAACCCGAAAGTGGGAACGGTTACGTTTGATCTTGCGAAGGCCATAAAAGAGTTAAAAGCAGGGCGTGTCGAGTTTCGTGTAGACAAAGCTGGAATTGTTCATGCACCTGTTGGAAAAGCCAGTTTTGCAGCGAATCAACTTGTCGATAATATCAATGTCGTGATGGAGTCATTAGTTAAGGCTAGACCTTCGACAGCGAAGGGTACGTTCATGAAACGAATGACCCTATCGGCCACAATGTCCCCAGGTGTCAGGGTGGACCTGTCCCCATACAGAGGATAACGGATCGACACGATGACAGAAATTTACGATATAACTAATGTGAATTAAAAAGGTTGAAGGAGGGCGAAGCACGATGGGAGTGAGGAGGGGAGTTTAGGTACTACTAAGTGAGCACCGGAACGACCTGAGCATGCGGCCATCGTTCAATTCGCACAACTAACGTTTTACTAGAGGTTTACAAGTATGGATCGCCAAGGAAAGCAAGCGCTAAGAGCTGAAATGGCGGATAAATTCAGTAAAGCAAAAGCTGCGATCATTGCGGAATACCGTGGTATGACTGTTGCGGAGCTAACGACTTTACGAACAAATCTGCGTCGCTCTAAAGCCGAATTCAAGGTGTTAAAGAATCGCGTAACGAAAAAGGCGGTTGATGAAATCGCTAAAGCGCAAAACTTGCAAAATGACGAAATCAATTCTCATTTAAAAGGGCCCCTCGGAGTTGCTTTTCTATACGGTGATGCGGCTCAAGGGACTAAGGCGATTCTTGATTACTCCAGAGAAAACGATAAGTTAAAGATTATTGGGGGTCTTGTTGGTCCTCAGTACATGTCGCCGGCTGAGCTTAAGATCGTTGCGGATCTTCCGCCAAAAGAAGTGTTGCTTAGCCAGATTGTTGGATCACTGGTGTCACCGCATAGAGGTCTTGTCACGGTTCTCAGTGGCGTAAGCCGGAACCTAGTACAAGTCATCAATGCAGTAAAAGATAAGAAAACGAATTGATACAAATTTGACCCCTGTGCTCATGTGGGTATTTTTGGGGAAGGATTTTGGGAGGTAGATGAACCATGGCGAGCGTAACAAAAGAGCAGGTAATTGAGTTTCTCGAGAATTTAACGTTGTTGGAAGCAGCACAACTTGTGAAGGATCTCGAAGAGAAGTTTGGCGTAAGTGCTGCAGCCCCAGTGGCCGTTATGGCCATGCCAGGTGCTGCTGCGGCTGGTGCAGGAGCAGCAGCGGCTGAGGAGCAAACGGAGTTCACGGTTGTTCTGAAGAGCACTGGCGACAAAAAGATCAACGTTATCAAGGAAGTTCGTGCAATCACCGGATTAGGTCTAAAAGAAGCAAAAGACCTCGTCGAAGGTGCGCCGAAAGCTGTTAAAGAAGGCGTGACCAAAGAAGACGCACAAAAAATGAAAGAAGTCCTTGAAAAAGCTGGAGCTCAAGTAGAAATCAAGTAACGAGTGAGGCTCGAACGTTGGGTTTCTCAGTTGACTCGATTGCGACAATGGATTGGTCCTCGCTCGTGTGAGGGTAGGCTTTCTTTTGCCGTGTTGAGTTCTTAGTCGGTACTGGTGGCACTGGAAACTTCGGTATTATGTCGTCTATTTATATTGTATGATACCGCCCAGTGAAATTCATGAATCCTCTCGATAGGAGTGTTTCTATGACCTCCCTGGCAGCTAGCTATACGCGGCCCCGAAAAAGCTATGCGAAAATTCCATCTGCAATTGGCATCCCGTATCTTATAGAAGTTCAGAAATCAAGTTATGGTCTCTTTCTTCAGGCTGACACGGATCCTGCAAAACGGAAAAACGTAGGCCTTGAAGGTGTTTTTAAGTCGGTATTCCCCATTCAGGATTTTTCTGAGACAGCTTCTGTTGAGTTTGTCAGCTACTCGTTTGAGGAGCCGAAATATACTGTGGATGAATGCCGTCAGCGCGGCATGAGTTTTGCGGCCCCGCTAAAAGTTGTTATTCGACTAGTCGTGTGGGACGTTGAAAAAGAAACGGGTGTTAAGAGTATTCGCGATGTCAAGGAGCAGGAGGTCTATTTTGGGGAAATCCCGCTCATGACAAGTGATGGCACTTTTATTATCAACGGAACGGAGCGTGTTGTTGTCTCGCAGCTTCACAGATCTTCCGGTGTGTTCTTCGATCACGATAAGGGAAAGAGCAGCGTCAGCGGGAAACTCCTCTACACTGCACGCGTCATTCCATATCGCGGCAGTTGGCTCGACTTCGAATTCGATTCGAAAGATCTTCTTTATGTGCGAATTGATCGCCGTCGAAAGCTTTTTGTCACTATTTTACTTAAAGCTCTCGGTTTTACGGATAAGCAGATTCTTGATTATTTCTACAAAAAAGAAGAAGTCAGGATCTCTGGGGGTAGTTTTGAGCGAAGGTTGAATTACGATCTTTTGAGAGGGCAGCGTGCCGTTCAAGATATCGTTGATCCCCAGTCTGGAAAGGTTTTCGTTAAGAGAAACCGCAGAATTTCCGTCGGTGCTATTAGACAAATGCAGCAAGCTGGTCTTGAATATCAAATTCTCAAAGCGGAAGATCTTTACGGAAAAATCGCTGCGGAAGATATTGTAGCTAAAGATGGAACGGTTGTGGTTCCGCTCAACGCGGAAATTGATAAAGAGAAAGTAAAAGAGATTGTCAAACGCGGTATTACGAAATTTTCAATTCTCTTCATTGACGGTGTCAACGTTGATGCATCTCTCAGAAATACGCTTGTCAATGATCGCGTTTCGACAAGAGATGAAGCCGTCCTCGAAATTTATAAGAGACTTCGTCCCGGTGATCCGCCGACACTGGAGCCCGCCAATGTGCTCTTTGATAATCTATTTTTCAACCCTGATCGGTATGATCTTAGCTGCGTTGGACGTCTCAAGCTGAACGAACGCCTAGGGTTAGAAATTCCGATCGAGCATCGAACGCTCACAAAAGAAGATATCTTGTGCACAATCGCATATCTCCTGCGTCTCAAAAACGGTGATGGCGAGATTGACGACATTGACCATTTAGGCAATAGGCGTGTTCGTGCAGTTGGGGAACTCTTGGAAAACCAATATAGAATTGGTCTTTTAAGGATTGAGCGAGCTATTCGTGAGCGGCTTCAACTGCAAGATGTTGACACGCTACTCCCGCATGATTTTATAAATAACAAACCTGCCTCAGCGGTGGTTAAAGAGTTCTTTGGTAGTTCTCAGTTGAGTCAGTTTATGGATCAGACAAATCCACTTTCTGAGGTGACGCATAAGCGTCGTCTCTCAGCTCTAGGTCCAGGCGGTTTGAGCCGTGAACGCGCGGGATTCGAGGTGCGCGACGTACACTCAACGCACTACGGAAGGATTTGTCCTGTAGAGACCCCTGAAGGTCCAAATATTGGTCTCATTGCATCTTTAGCGACCTACGCCCGCGTCAACGAATATGGATTTATCGAAACACCTTATAGAGATCTTAAAGAGGGTGATTCAAAGAAATCCGTGAAGTATTACACAGCATCTGAAGAGCACGCTGACCACGTGATTGCTCCCGCAACACTGACTCATTATAATGCGGATGATTTTATTGGTGTTCGTAGAAAAGGCGAATCCGAGATCGCGCGGTATGAAGAAGTTGATTTAATGGATGTCTCAACGAACCAGCTTGTCTCGGTCGCTGCGGCACTCATTCCGTTTTTACAAAATGACGATGCGAACCGCGCCCTTATGGGATCTAACATGCAGCGGCAGGCTGTTCCTTTGATGAAAACAGCAGCTCCCTTGATTGGTACCGGGATGGAACACACTGTAGCGCGAGATTCCGGAGCGACCGTTGTAGCGAGACGTGATGGGGTCATTGCCTTAGTTGATGCTGAGCGTATTGTCGTTAAAACTGATGAACAGGTTGATACAGCTACGACTGAGGTCGGTACTGACGTCGATATTTATTACTTACAAAAATACAAGAGATCGAATCTTGATACTTGCATTAACCAAAGACCGATCGTGCGGAAAGGCGAGAGAGTTCATAAGGGCGATATTATCGCTGATGGTTTTGCAACCGAGATGGGTGAACTTGCTCTTGGTCAAAACGTCGTGGTCGCGTTTATGCCTTGGGGTGGCTACAACTTCGAGGACTCTATTTTGATTTCGGAACGTCTTGTTAAAGAAGACTTGTATACAAGTATTCATATTCAAGAGTTTGAATGTATCGCTCGGGACACAAAGTTGGGACAAGAAGAAATCACGAGCGATATTCCAAATGTGGGTGAAGAAGCACTCAAGGACCTTGATGAATCCGGTATTATTCGGATTGGTGCAGAGGTTAAACCGGGAGATCTTCTCGTTGGGAAAATCACTCCCAAAGGCGAGACTCAGCTGACCCCAGAAGAAAAACTTCTGCGTGCGATATTTGGTGAGAAAGCTGGAGATGTTAGAGATACATCTCTAAGAGTACCGCCTGGCGTTGTCGGGACCGTCATTGGTGCGAAGGTTTTTGCGCGAGAAGGCGCTGAAAAAGATACCCGCAGCCTAAAAATCGAGTCCGAAACTGTTGCAAAATTCAGGAAAGACGAATCTGACAGAATAGACATCATCAAGAATTCCGCGATTGATAAGATTGCGAAGTTGGTCAGCGGTGAGAGTTTGGCGTCGGAGCTTACGGATAAGGACTCTAAGGACGTTGTCTTCAAAAAAGGCACGCCGATTTCTGAGGATGTGTTGAGAACAATCGAGTATTCTCTGTGGGATCAGCTTTCAGTGACTAATGCCTCGAAAAATTCGGTTCTCCGCAAGATTCTTGAGAACCTTCATGAAAAGATCAACTTGATTAGGTTCATGACGGAAGAACAGATTAAAAAAGTCAAGAAGGGCGACGAACTTCCTCCGGGCGTTATCAAGATGGTGAAGGTATACGTTGCGATTAAACGGAAGCTTTCAGTCGGTGACAAAATGGCTGGCCGCCACGGAAATAAGGGCGTTATCTCAAGAATTCTACCAGACGAGGATATGCCGTTCCTGGCTAACGGTCGTCCTGTCGATGTTGTTTTAAATCCACTCGGTGTGCCTTCACGGATGAACGTGGGACAAATTCTTGAAACTCATCTTGGTTGGGCTGCTCGTGGAATTGGTGAAAAGCTGAATAGGTACATAGAGGAAAATTATAATCGTGAGGAGATCGAGAAGCTGATTCTCAAGGTGTGGGATAACGATGAGTTTGTTAAATCATTCGTAAAACAGTGCACCGATGATGAGCTGAAGGCATTCGTATCCAAGTATAAGAACGGGATCTACATCGCGAATCCGGTTTTTGATGGAGCGACCGAAGAAGAGATATGCTCGTCACTAGAACTCGCTGAGTGTGAAACCGATGGTCAAGTTGAGTTATATGATGGTCGGACAGGTAATAAGTTCGATACGCGAGTGACGGTCGGTGTCATGTACATACTGAAACTGCACCACTTGGTTGATGAAAAGATCCATGCTCGTTCGATTGGACCCTATTCACTTGTGACACAGCAACCGTTGGGCGGCAAAGCTCAGTTTGGTGGTCAAAGACTCGGTGAAATGGAAGTTTGGGCGATGGAGGCGTATGGGGCTGCTTATACGCTCCAAGAATTTTTAACCGTGAAGTCGGACGACGTCCTAGGCAGAACGAGAATGTATGAATCGATTGTTAAGGGACGTAACATGATGACACCAGGACTTCCTGAAAGCTTCAATGTCTTGGTGAAAGAATTGCATAGTCTGGCTCTTGATGTTCGGCTTGTTAAGCCGGACGGTCAAGAAGTTACCATTGATAGTTTGCAACAGACATAGGTCGTTGCCACGGTGTGGATCTTTTGTGACGGGGTTCATGAAGTGGCAGTTTGCTGTTCGAGATTTTATATAGCGAGGTCGTTTTGAAATGTCTGAGTCAAGACGCAAGCAAGAAAGGTGCCCCTCATTTCCTGGAAGAAGTACGCTGAATGAGGCCTTTTTTTGTGAAGCAACGCAGAGCAGGATGCTTTTGGAATGACCTCTAAAGACATTTAATTCGAGGAGAGAACTTTGAAAGATCTATTGAACTTCTTCGAAAAGCCTTCGGATCCAGTTAGTTTTAGTGCGATTAAAATTTCTCTAGCATCTCCAGAGAAGATTCGTAGCTGGTCATATGGAGAGGTTAAAAAACCAGAGACTATTAACTACCGGACATTTAAACCGGAAAGAGACGGACTTTTTTGTGCGAAAATATTTGGTCCGGTTAGAGACTTTGAGTGTATTTGTGGCAAATATAAGCGCATGAAACACCGCGGAATTGTTTGTGATAAATGCGGCGTCGAGGTCATTCACTCCAGAGTGAGACGAGAGCGTCTGGGACACA
>CAILAO010001071.1 GCA_903832105.1 uncultured Pseudomonadota bacterium
AAGCGGATTGAGAGGATGTCCACGGGATCCAAGCAAGCTTGTCCCCCGCGGCCCCCGCTCATCCTAGGGGCGTTCGACGAAAAATATACAACTTGCAGATTGGCAGCCAAAAGCATAAAATCGAACGCATACGATAGCTCATTTCAAGGAGGTAACGATGAATTCAAATGATATTTCTATATTGGACCTAAGTCCGCCAGAAAAGTTACAATTGGTGGAAGACCTATGGGATGATCTGGCGGCTACCCCGTCAGAGGTTCCTGTATATGAATGGCAAAAGGAAGAGTTGGCTCGTCGAAAAGCTAACTTGATGAGCAAACAGGCTTCGAGGCTTTCGTGGGACGAGGTCAAACACAGGATTCGAAGTCGCTATGGCCGCTGAATTAATATTCGCACCAGAAGTACAACAGGACGTGGATGAGGCGTATAGTTGGTACGAAGATCGTAGACCTGGCTTGGGAGAAGATTTTCTTAGCTGTGTGGACGCCTGTATTCAGGTAATTTGTCGTATGCCCGAACTTTACGCCAAAGCTCACGAGGAGTATCGCCGGGCATTGGTTAGGCGATTTCCATATGCCATTTTTTACGAGTATACCGGTGGAAAGGTGTTCATCTACAGCATCTTTCATACATCCCGTGATCCAAAAAAGTGGAGGAGTCGCCTGGTATGACTTCCACATCTTCGCCGAACCTGTCAGTCCACCTGACCAGTGTTCCGCTGTGCTCCACACCGGCAGGTGACGTTAGCGTTGGCTTTCAGGTTGCGTCGTCACTCTCTTTCATTACACTCCGTTACATGCTATAAAAGGCAAAAAGGAGGTGCGAAACAATGGTTAAAATCACCAAGGTGTCCGTAATAAAAAATTATCGCCTTGAAGTGGCTTTTGATGACGGTGTGTGTGGGGTGGTTGACCTCTCTGATTTGGTCGGCAAAGGTGTTTTCACCTTGTGGCGTGACCCACACGTTTTCGAACAGGTTCAAATCGGTTCATTCGGCGAGCTCGTCTGGCTCGACAAAATTGATCTCTGCCCTGACTCCTTGTACCTCAAAGTAACGGGAAAGAAACCGGAAGACGTTTTTCCCACCTTACGTTGCGAGCCCATTTATGCCTGAAATCAGCCGCTTTTTCGGAATCGTTATCAAAATGTTCTTTGACGATCACAACCCACCTCATTTCCATGCGGAGTACAGCGGCGACGTGGCTCTAATCGATATTCGCAACTTATCGGTTTTTTCGGGTCACTTGCCGCCTCGCGTGAAGGGGTTTGTGATCGAATGGGCAACGATTCACCAGCAGGAACTCATTGAGGACTGGGAAAAGGCACAGACTCAACAGGACCTTTTGAATATTGCCCCGCTCACATAAGCCAGCCAATTTAATCAACCCGACCAGGGATTCCATCAGTGCAAATCCCCACGTCCCGTGGCCCGGCGGGTTATCATTGCGTTGGGTTAATAAAAAATGATTAAAATCTATATCGTAACATTACCTATTCTCCAGCGTGCATTTGCGCTTCTCGAAAGCAAAGTTGTCTGGTGTAGAAGGGGACCATCACACCGATGAAACGAAGGGAGTTCCTCAAAATATCCGGTATTGCCTGTGCCTCTCTAATTGCAGGCACGTCGCGTATCTCAGCGTCGGAACCAACGGCAGATCTCGTTCTTGTCAACGGCACTGTCGTCACTGTAGATCCTCTGGATTCCGTCGTCCAGGCCATAGCAGTGAAGAACGGGCGTATCCTTGATGTGGGCAACGATGCGCACATCCGCCGCTATATTGGTCACAGCACAAAGATCATCGATCTTGCATCGGATACGGTGACGCCGGGGCTCATTGACGCCCATGCCCATCTGCCCGTCTTCGGGCTAAGGGAAAATGGCACCTGGGTGAACCTCCAGCAGTGCGAAACAAAAGATGAAGTGCTCTCCAAACTGATAGAGAGAACAAAAATACTGTCTAAAGGCGAATGGGTATACGCGTGGGGCATTGCCGACAACACTCTTCGCTTTCTTAATCGGGACGATCTGGATCGCGTAAGCAGGGAGTACCCCATCCTGGCTGTCCACACCAGCGGTCAGTGGGGATTTGCGAACACCCTCGCCCTTCAAATTTCCGGAATAGACAAGAACACGCCAGACCCGCCCGGTGGTAAAATCGGGCGCAGTATGATGGGGACACCAACGGGGCTTCTTATCCACTATCAGGCGCTTTATCTTGTCAGGAGAATGCTGCCCCAGATGTCCGACGAGAGGTTCGAAGATTCACTCCTCTTCGCACAAAATCTATACGCCAAAGAAGGGGTGACGGCAATCCACGACAATTTCTTCATGGTCGCGGAACTCTCTTCGTCGGATTTCGCCGAAAAATACCTCACGGCGCTGAGT
>CAILAO010001072.1 GCA_903832105.1 uncultured Pseudomonadota bacterium
CCTAACTGCCCTATAGACTTTTTTGCCAGTAAAATAAAGACCTATGCCCCGAATTTGGCTAGAGTGGAGAAGGTTAAAGGAGAGGACGGCAGGGATCGTAACGTTTATCCTGCGTTTGGCCGTACTACTTGGAGGGTGTTGTACAACGCTGCATATTTGAACGACACTGGAGCTGGAGTACATGTGCTGGATCTTCCCCAGTCAGGTGGAGCTAGTGCCATTGATGAATTCGTAAAGGGCAAGGGCCCTGATGGTTCTGACAATCCTGATATCACTGATTACAAGGCTGCGTTGCCGGTGCATATCAAGTTGGATCTTAAGTCTAACGGCCAACCCTGGAAGATTTCTGTCCACAATGCTAAACCTTACAATCTACCAGTAGAGCTGGCAGATACTGATTACTTATACAACCTTGATGACATCATTGTATATCCAAGTAAGCAAGAGTTAGTTGAAAAGATTCGCTTACTATATCCTACTGATATCTTCAATAAGTGTATTGCTGGTTATAGCGATGGTTCAGTTACGGTTTCAATGGCTACTCCAGATACAATTGCAAAATCTGCTGCGTTGCCACCGATGGAAGATGACTTGGATTTTGCCCCGGTTAAAATTCCTAGCTCCAAAGCTATGCCCAAAGCAATAATCCCTTCCGCGCCAAAATTGGCGAAATCCATAGCTCCATCATTTCCACTGCCTAAACCTAGTGCGCCTAGAGTAGCGGTTCCAGAGCCAGAAGCTGAGGCTGAGCCAGAAGATGATCTGCCTCGTCCTTCCGTGGGTACTACGGCCGATATGGCTAGGCAGTACTTGAACCGTCCGAGTGCGTAGATCGATTGAGGAAGTGGGTGTAATTACCCACTTCCTTATATATTATGTCAGATATATTAACGTCGTTACTTGAAGCGACAGAGAAACAGTTCAAGAAGAAGTTCAAAGAATCTGAGACTGAGTTTAAATTTGCTAAAGATGAAAAACCCGTCACAGGTCTTACTATAGATAATCCGCTGCTTGAGTACATTCTCGACAGAAGGTTTATGACTTATGGTAGATTTTATCTTGTTTATGGTAAGAAAGGTTCATGCAAAACCAGCTTGTTCTTTGACCTAGCCAAGACCTTTCAGCGAGCCGGTGGTGGCGTCATATGGTTAGAAACTGAAAATGCCGCCGACCTGGAATATGCTAAAAAGCAAGGAGTGGATACTGATCGCTTAGTGTTACAGCATCCTCGCTCACTCGAGGAATCGCTTAACATGTCTGAGATGTATATTCGTAACTTGCCCAAGGTTGACCCAGATGGAAAGATGCCATTCCTTATATGTTTAGATTCTATCGCAGGATCATCAACTGAGTATGAGCAAGATTCCTCTAATAATATGTCTGATGTAACCCCAGGTGCTCACGCGCGATTGCTAAGTAGGTTCTATCGGGAGATGGAGCATCCTTTGGCAAATGAAAAATGTGTGTTCCTGGCGTTAAATCAGCTAAAAGAAAAGATCGGTGGAATGGGTGGTTGGGGAGAAGAACAACCTGAATCTATGATGGGAGGAAATGCCCCACTGTTCAGTTCCACGTATCAACTGAAGATGGCCTATACTGGTACCCTTAAAAGCAAGAATGCTCATGGCGTAGAACGAAAATATGGATCAACTCATAACATTGTATGTAAGCGTAATAAGCTTGGGCGAGAAGGCAACATGCAAAAGATTGAGTTTGATTTGTATATTAATGGTGGGGTGGATTGGTACGCTCCATTAGTACGCTTTGTGGGTAAACAAGGATATTCAGACATTATTAGTTCTGCTGGTGCAAGGCATACCTGGAAGGTTCCTGGTATTACTTACGTTGATGAGGCAGGTGAAACAAAGGAGATTCCTACCGACAATGGATATTATGATAGGGATTTAGCTGCCATGATTGGTCGCAGTGCTCAGGCTAAAGAAATCATCCGAGATGCTTTTGAGATCCCCGCCTTACCTACAACTGAAGAAGTCGAGGAAGTTGAAAAAGAGCGGTTATCAAAACGCAAAAAGAAGAGCAAATCTCTAGATGACGAGCCCACAGTCACTAAAACAAGATGAAAGCAAAACGCTATGTTCCAGTAACATTTCTACCAGTAACTAATAAACTATATGAAAAAGAACACGAAAGAATCTTCGGAAAAGATCCGAAAGAAGATCAAAGCTCTAGCCAGCTCAAAGAAGTCTACCGCTCAACCGGTGGGCACAAAAAAGTCTATGGCTTCAACACCGGTGCCCGCCGCAGAGACC
>CAILAO010001073.1 GCA_903832105.1 uncultured Pseudomonadota bacterium
TACTTGGAATTTTTGTTCTTTCCGCAGCTAGTCCCGCCTCGACCTCTTTAGATGAATCAGCTACCGTTTGCCTAGCTTCACGTTCTGTTTTTTCAATAATTTCACGGTATTGAGCCATAGCACCCTGTCTCTTTTCGAGGTGAAATGACTTTGAAGACGCGCTAGCCTCGTCAATTTTCTGCTCTATATTTTTCTTAAGGTCTTCGCAGTCTTTAAAGAGTTTATCGGCTTTGAGCCTTTTTTTGATGGTCATTTGATCGCGCTTTTCCCGAAGCTCAAGATAAGGTTTTAAGATAAGCGTTTTGACGGAAAAAATTGCCGCCAGAAAAATAATAGCCTGAATAGCGAGGACCCAAGGAGTCGGTTTAAGATTGAGAGTTGCCAATAATCCCCCTTCACATTCTATATAATATGATACCTTTGAAAATTACCCGATATTTCTCCCTAGTTCAAGAGATTTCAAAGGTTTTCAGGAGATTTCGGGTGGCCCTAGAAGATTTTTGGAGATTTTAGGAAGTCCAAGAAACCCTGTGGTATTCTTATCGCACACCTGAGTTTCGTTGAATTTTTTTGTCGGAACCGCAATCGAATGTTAGTTGACGTTTTAAAAAATATTCTCTTGACAGCTGGCATTATAATAATCGCGCACAAGTTACTATTAAAGTACTCGTCACGAGAACCTTACCAAAAGATCTCTCTAATTTCTCTAGGGCTTCTTGCTGCGCTTTCAATCGCGACTTACACCAATTTTTTTAGGTTTAATCAGTATGGAAGCTATGGAAATCACTCCTATCATTACCATGATATATATCATTATTTTTTAGGCGCCAAATATTACCAGGAGATCAAGTATGATCGACTCTACGATTGCACTTACACGGCTTTTAAAGAGTTAGGGCAAGAGGGAGTCAAGATCCCAAGCATTGTGGCCATCCGTTCATTAAAGAATCCGGACCATTCTTACATGGCCGAAACCAGAGCTGCTGAAAATCGCGAGCGATGTGTCAATAGTTTTCACCCCGAACGATGGCGGGAATTTAAGCAAGACCTCAGTGTTTTTCTCTCACTTGGTTGGGTGGATCATTGGTGGCGGGTCATGCTGTTTGATCTAGGCTTTAATCCACCACCCTCTTGGGCGGTTTTAGCAACACCGCTTGCCAATTTGGTTCCATTTTCGAGCCTTTCAATGGAGTTGCTTCCGTTTCTTGACTTCATTCTTGTCTTTGTCGTTGCCGGATTCTTTGTAGGAAGGGCTTTTGGTTTATTTCACTTGTTCAGCTACTACTTGATTCTTGGAACAAATTGGTACGCAAGTTATGCCTGGATTGGAGGATCTTTTTTTAGACAAGTTTGGTTTTTCTTTTTAGTTCTTGCTGTGTGCTTTTTAAAAATGAAAAAATACAAGCTTTCTGGACTCTTTTTCGGTTTAACGACGTCTCTACGTCTGTTTCCGGCGGCGTTCTTTTTGGGGGCTCTCTGGCCACTTGTCTTTTCAGCTTTTTTCAAGCCAAGTCACAGAAAGTCGGTTCTTTCGCTTTCATTAGTCTTCCTTGGAACCATTCTTTCGACTGTCATCCTATCTTTGCTTATTTTTGGTCCTGAATACTGGCTGGAGTTTTTTGATAAAATCGTCAAACACAACAATACTTTCTTCGTCATGCATTTTGGCTTTAAAAAATTTGCTGCGTTTTCTGAAGATATTGTTGGGCAAAACTTCTGGTGGGCTGAGGGGCTTCAGAGATTTTCCGTATGGAATGAGCAACTAAAAAATATTTATAATGCCCACGTTGTTTTTTACACCAGCCTTCAATGGGCCA
>CAILAO010001074.1 GCA_903832105.1 uncultured Pseudomonadota bacterium
ATGCAGCCAGTTGGTAAGGTAATTTTTTTGCTCAATTTCCTGCGCAAAGTTGGCAGATATGCATAAAAGTCTGACTTAATGTAATAATTTTTCGGTAAATATGCCTTCAAGCATCTTCACTTCAAACTACGCCGCCACTGGCTTTGTGATTACTATAGTCCTTTTTTTCGTAGCTGAACAAATTGGAGGCGTAATTATTCCAGCAATAAGACGAGGCGGCGCCAAGGTGCAGCGGAGAAATGTAGGCTCGAATGCATTGGTGCTTGTTTCTTGGGTTGTAGTCTTTAGCGTTCCAATAATGCTCTCAAAGATGGGCACTGCTCTACTACCCGATTGGGTGTACTACATCGGTATCGCTGTTATGGTGGCGGGAATTGCGTTTAGGCAATATGCAATCGCTGTACTTGGTCGCTACTTCTCTGGCGTGTTAGGCGTTCAGAAGGAACAGAAAGTCGTGGAGTCTGGACCTTACCGCTTGATAAGACACCCCTCGTATACTGGTGTCCTCATTTTTCTAGCTGGGATGGGGTTGGCGCTGCAGTCTTGGGCAGCAGTATTGGTAAACATAACAATCTTTGCGGTAGCCTATGGTTACAGGATGTTTGTAGAAGAAAAGGTTCTCATCAGCGAATTGGGCAACAATTATGTTGAATACATGAAGCGAACAAAGCGAGTAATTCCCTACATAGCGTAGGACATTTGTTCTATTAGCCGCATGCTTATAATGGGTGCAAAAAATAGTTTGCGAAAGACAATTCTATTCAGGAAAGAAAAAAATTAAGATAAATGTTCCTCCAGAGTTGCTTGTAATTGGTGCACCCCAATCACATCGCTTTAAGAGACTAAATAGTCCGCTGTATTATCATAGGGCTCTTTTTTCAACTAACCCTTTATTGGATTTTGGTTTGAGTGGAGGTGAACATATTTGATTTTCATTAGTTTAGGCAAGATGAGGAAAAAACCTGATAAGGAACTAGCGGCGCAGGCAACCAAGGTAATGGATGATATCAAAAATAGGGGAGTAAAAATCATCGGCTGGTATTGGACTCTTGGACGTTATGACACAGCTATTATTTTTGAAGCTGAAAATGAAAAAGAAGCACTCAAGACTTCGCTTGCAGTTGCAGACTTCGTATCAACGGAAACGTTAGTCGCCATCCCCAGAGAAGAAGCAATAAAGCTTCTAAGCTGACTTAAAATTTCTCATTCAAATATTTTGACCAATCTTTTTTCAGTTATCTTAGAGAAAAAATTGACTTCCAATGTGTAAAGGAGGTGAATGAAATGGAAAATTATGAGGATACGCTAAAAGATATTGAGAAAAGCCTCGGCTTTGTTCCAGGATTCATGAAAGCACTGCCCCAATATGTCCTTATTCACGATTGGCCTCTATTCAAAAAATACACCCTGGGCGAAAGCAAGATACCAGCAAAGTACAGGGAACTCATGGGATTGTCGGTGGCGGCTAACATAAAATGTCCATACTGCCAACTCTTCCACAAGAGCGCTGCCCAACTGTACGGAGCCACGCCAGAGGAATTTGCCGAGATTGCGTTTTTAGCCAGCCACACCTCTAGGTGGAGCGCCATGATTCATGCCCAACATTACTCCTATGAGACCTTCGCTAAAGAAACACAACAAATAGGTGAATACCTAAGCAAAAGTGCAAAGAAGTAAAAATGGCAAAAGAATCTGGCAACCTCTATGTGACTCGCTAAATAATGGTGCGTTCGTTTTCCACCTTTTATTTACTAAATGTGTTTTTTATTGTAATTATCTCCCTTTGAAGAAAACATTCGTGATATCAAAATAGCTATTTTTCCTCTGGCAAGATTGGCATATCTGGAAAGTAAACCGCTTTTTTAGTAATCTCAACACTGCAAGAGCCAGCATGTGCTTTGCAGTAATCCTCGCAGTCTTGAGCGATGTTTTTTTCAGAGTATCCAAGACCGCAAATGTCACAGAGAAAAACGGTTTTATCTCCAATCTTTTTTTCCGTAACCAAAAGTAGTGCTTCCCTAAAAATGATTAATATTAAATGATATTTAAAATTACATCCAAGGGACAAGTTGGAGTCAATCATGTCGGATTGTCAGGCGCATAAATCGATAGATACAGTCGTCAAAGAAAAAGGGAATTTGCGAGTGAAATCCACATGTTAAACCGTTTGGTTCC
>CAILAO010001075.1 GCA_903832105.1 uncultured Pseudomonadota bacterium
AATCAGTTCTCGGTAGCGCTGACAGAAGGTTGGCGCGGTGAGATCTGTCATGTCGCTTTAACGGGGCAAGATGGGGCGTTTAGATTTTACAAAGTCGTGGATCCTTCATTTCATAATTGGTACGGTTTGGCTCTTGCGTTAAGAGGGCAGCAGATATCTGATTTTCCGCTGTGCAATAAGAGTTTTAATTTGTCTTACTGCGGGCATGATCTCTAGGGTGTTTTTTGATACGACCTAATAGGTGAAAACATGTTTGACGTTTTGTTAGCAAGAATCAAACAAAAATATCGGACGATTCCATACCCCAAAAAAATCCCGATAATGCCTGATCGTTTGCGAGGTCGTCCATGGGTTGAGCAGACAAGGTGTGCATCTGGGTGCACGAAATGTGTTGATATATGCCCAGTGCGCGCGATTACCAAGGCGGATCATTCTGGAGTAACGTTTGATCTCGGCCGATGCCTTTTTTGCCCAGATTGTAGCGATGCGTGTCCTCAAAAGGCGATCATGTTTAACCAAGATTATCGTCTAGCAACTTCGAGGCGAGATCATCTCATCTACGATCCTCGTACAGAATATCAACTCGCAAAAGAGCTTAAAAAGGAGACTCTTCGGGTTTTTCGAAGGTCGTTAAAACTTAGACAGGTCAGCGCCGCAGGCTGCAATGCCTGCGAGGCGGATTTAAATGTTTTAAGCACAGTTGTATTTGATCTAGCACGATTTGGAATCCAGTTTGTGGCATCTCCGCGTCATGCAGACGGCGTGGTCATTACCGGGCCCGTTTCGAAAAATATGAAGCTTGGTTTAGAGAAGACCTATGCAGCGATTGCCGCGCCGAAACTTGTGATTTGTGTTGGAGCTTGTGCGATTTCTGGTGGGCCTTTTATCGACCATGCGGAGGCTAGTAACGGAGCGACGGATCTTTTACCTGTCGATCTTTTTATTCCCGGTTGTCCCCCGCATCCGATGACTATTCTTGACGGTTTTTTAAGGATGCTGAAGAGACTTTAATGTGCAATGTTCGGATTGGCGGCGACGGTCACTCGGGCTTGGCAATAGTCAATTGTGTCTTTGTCGAGAGCAACGATAATAGGTAGACCAGAGGCTGTTCGGCCTTTTACTTGATCGGCGAAGATCTCCGCGCCAACGCAAGAACAAAAAACAAACACCTGTTCAGAAGACTGGAATGTTTCGCTGAAGTTCATCGTGCAGTTGGAATGAAAGCCGAGTTTCTCGTCGAACTCTTCTGATCTATCGGCTGCTTTTAGAAAGTTTTCGAGACAAGCGTCTGATACTTCTGCTTGATCAGACGACAGCATACATTGGCAGATGTCGGAAGCTTGTCTATTCGTGAAAATGAACTCACCTTCCGCTAGGTGTCTTGTACAATAAGCCAAGTCAGTGACGTTGATTTCGTTGGAAGAGACGAGGTTTTCCAAGTGAACACAGGCACTTAACATAAAAACGCTAAAAAAAATAACTCGCACAAAAGACTCCTTTGATGAAAAGGTGTGTTAGGCCATGCCGCCAAATACCTTCACATCAAGCTGTCTGATTCATCTCACATATATCTCTTCGGAGTTTTTGGAAAAAACTTTAACAAATCCTTAAACGCCTTAGTATCTAGCGTGTTAGTGGGGTGGTATCTTGAGAGCCTTGCAAGTCAATGGATATCTGGGGGCTATCTGGCGCGGTATCTGGAAATGCTTGGTTGGGAAGGTGTAGAACAGAAGGTGAGTGATGCCTTTTGCCCTCGGTGTCGTCAGGAATTTTTTCAGTGTCAAAGTCCTAATCGAATTTTACGGGTCTAACCCATTGAAATAAAAGAAATAAGATTTGGAGTAGAACTTGCAAAGTATGGACTGAAGAGTCGGATTATTAGAATGAAGCAATAGCATAGAGAACGCGAGGACTATGGGAAAGTGGAAGTTTCAACTTTGCTTGTTTGTAATGTGCATGTTTTCGTCGTGCACAAGTTCTCAGGATGTCGAGTATCGTCCGACTCCCAGGAGAACTGTAACTCCGGCAACAAGTAATGCGGGGGGACAGAATCCGGGAGGAGTAATCAACCCACCAGGGCAGATTATATCTGGACAACAGGGACAGCAGGGACAGCAGGGAACTCAGCCAAGTAATCAATCGGGAAATATTCAAGAGGCTCTTGCGTCGATCAAACAAGAGACCCTTAAAGATATGGTTTACTATCTGGCCTCAGACGAGCTTCAGGGTCGAGGAACGGGTGAAAAAGGAAATGATAAAGCTGCTGAATATATTGCGAAGAAGTTTGAAGAGGCAGGCTTGCAACCAGGCAAGGGCAGCAGTTTCATGCAGAAATTCGATTCGTCGCAAAATGTTGTTGGTTTTCTTCCTGGTAACGATCCTCAGAAGAAAAACGAAGTCATTGTGATTGGTGGACATTTTGATCACATGGGCAACGAGGGTGGTACGATTTATCCTGGAGCTGATGATAACGCTTCTGGAACGTCGGCTGTTGTTGGTGCCGCTCAGGTTTTAGGGCGTTTGAAAGGACAAATGAGACGAACGCTCGTTTTTATCGCCTTCACTGGAGAAGAAAGGGGACTCCTTGGTTCCGCAAAATATGTTCAGGATCCAATTTTCCCGATTAAAGATACGCATTACATGATCAACTTGGATATGGTTGGTTATATGGACGGCAAATCTGTGAGTTTAATCGGTGGTAGCACATCAAGCCAAGCAGCATCTCTTTTGAAGAAAGCGGCTTCCGAACACAACCTGTCGGGTGATCTCAGCGGCAGTACCGATGGGGGATCGGATCATGCTAACTTTGCAGAAAAAAATATTCCGGTTGTCTTTTTTCATACGGGGCTGCACGAAAACTATCATCAACCCTCAGATACGGCAGATAAGTTGAATTACGAAGGTCTTTTTGCGATCACAAAAATGGCGACGCAGTTTATGTGGGAATTGTCGCAAGACGAGAAGACAACCCAAATGGACGGGTTCTATTTAAAGCCACCGAGTGGTTTCCCGATGCTTGATCACGGGATAAAGGAATTTATTAAAAACGTAAGGTAACGAATTAAAGAACGATGAAAAAACAGACTTTACATAGATCGAGAACGGAAATGGTGTTGCTAATCATCAGCATCGCTATTCAATTCCTAACGCTATCATGCATGTCGTCTCAAGATCCGGTAGCGGCACCGGTACCTCGAAGAACTCAAAATGGTACGACCACACAGCGCCAACCTGTGATCCCTTCGCAATCGGGGCAAGTTATTCAGGGTCAGCAGGGGCAACAAGCAACCCAGCAAGGACAGCAGACCGACCAAACTACTGATCAAACCGATTCTGCGCTGCCATCTCTTACGGCCTTAAATACTAGTCTTGATCAAGAGTCGTTAAACATGCAGAAAGCTTCCATGATCACAGGTAAAGCTTTTTTGACTGTCATAAAAGAAATGAAACCAGGACTGACCGAGACAGAAGTTTCCGATATGATCAGCAATATTTATGGTAAAGAAGGAGCAGACGCCGAAGAGGCGTTTCCTAACATCGTAGGAACCGGCGCCAACTCAACAGACCTTCATCATACACCGTCAGCTGACACATTGAAGGATGGAGATCTCGTGGTGATCGATATCGGCGCTCGTTACAGTGGTTACTGTTCTGACTTCACTCGAACCTATCCGGCAAATGGTAAATTTACTCCTAGACAACGCGAAGTTTATGAACTTGTTCTAGCAGCTCAAAAAGCAGCTGTTGAGTATATGAAACCCGGGGGAGCAAGCCTTGACGAAATGACGTCGTGGGTTTCCAATTATTTTAGAAATAGTTCTGTTCGAGCCGATGGATCTACGATGGATGGCTTTTTTAACCATGGTTTAAGTCACTTTGTGGGGCAAAATGTTCACGAATCAGGTGATTCATCAAGCCCCGTTAGGGTAGGAGACGTCTTTACGATTGAACCCGGTCTTTACATACAAAGCGAAAATATCGGCATTCGCATCGAAGATACCTTTATTATGACCGATAATGGTCCTCGCAGACTCGTCGAAGGCATACCTAGCGATCCGGACGAGATCGAGCGGAGTATGTAGGAGCCTGTACTGAATGGCACTGGGCTAGGGT
>CAILAO010001076.1 GCA_903832105.1 uncultured Pseudomonadota bacterium
CTTTTTCGCTAAAACTTCTACGAGAAATACGGCGAAGTAGCTGATCAAGTAAAAGTCTTCCGAAAGAGATCACGTTGAAACCATAAGATTATGACAATGATTAAGTCTAAGTCTTTCAAAGATTTCAACCTTAATCCACTGTCATTCAAGCGCACCCTTACTTTATTCCTTTAAGAACAACTGTGAAATAACCTTTTAAAGGAATCGAATCCGCGGCCTCGGTAAGCTTTGTCGCTGCAGGTGAATCGTCGATCTTTAAGATAAAATCTTCATATTTCGTAAGGACATATCTATGAATCTCCGAGGCCAAAATACTTTCACGCCCCTTACTATGGATACCCTTTCCTGTAATCACGACAACTTTAACTGGTTCTGTAGTCAGGGCCATGGCGTTTGCGAAGACACTATCAATTTTTGCTTTAGCCTGAATCAGCGTGCAGTGATGAAGATCGATCGTGCTTGTTCGACCTTTCTCGCTTTTTGTCCTGCCGGATTTTGAATTCGCGCCCTTTTCCTCAGAAGCTTCTTCAGCTTTTGCTTTCGGGTCAATCCTCTTAATAGATTCTAAAAAAAGATCCCGCGCATTTTCTTCGATTTCAAAAGACACGCGGGCATTTTTTTTCGGTTCTTTACTCTTTTTTTTATCTGGCCAGCCTTTTCCCACTCTGATTACTTTTCTGCTCGTTGACTGGCCTGCCATGTCAAGGTCGGCTTTCTAGCCGCGGCTGTTTCATCAATCTTGGTTCTCGGTGTTTTTGTTGGGAACGTTTGACCTTTCGTCTCACCTCGTGCGGCGCGCTCAAACGAATCGCGCATGGCGAAAATAAACCGATCAAGCTCTTCGAGATTTTCGGTCTCTGTTGGTTCAATCATAAGAGCCCCACTGACAATGAGGGGGAAGTAAACCGTGGGCGGGTGAACTCCATAATCAAGAAGCATCTTGGCCAATTCTGCGGTCGTAATGCCATGCTCTTTAATTTTCTTGTCGCAAAGCACGGCTTCATGAAGCGTTGGCCCTTCAAATGTTTCCGGATAAAGATCTTTAAGTTTTGCCTTGATATAATTGGCGCTTAAAACAGCGTTCTTCGCAGTTTCGCGGAGCCCTTCCGGCCCAATCATGCGAATATAGGTCCAAGCTCGAACCAATACCCCGTAGTTTCCATAAAAACTCTTCACCTTGCCAACGGTCTTCTTGGGATCTTGTTCAACCCACGTATAGAAGCGATCCCCCTTCTTTTGAACCCGAGGAGTTGGCAAGAACGGCTCCAAATCAGCCCTACAACAAATTGGACCTGCTCCTGGTCCTCCTCCG
Source organism: uncultured Pseudomonadota bacterium (assembly GCA_903832105.1). GTDB lineage: Bacteria > Bdellovibrionota_B > Oligoflexia > Oligoflexales > CAILAO01 > CAILAO01. Next base: position 1,313 of record CAILAO010001076.1, read on the forward strand.
CCATGAGGCGTTGAGAAGGTTTTATGCAAATTGATGTGCATAATATCAACACCAAAATCACCAGGTCTTGCATAACCTAAAATGGCATTGAGATTAGCCCCGTCGCAGTAAACCAGCCCGCCAGCTTTATGAACCGCTCGCGCAATATCTTCAATATTCGATTCAAAGCGCCCTAACGTATTTGGATTAGTCATCATCACGACAGCAAGACGACCATTTAGAAAATCTTTCAACGCCTCAACGCTGACGATGCCATCTTTTCCTGTGGGTATTTCAACGAGAGAAAAACCGCATAGTGCCGCAGACGCGGGGTTCGTGCCGTGTGCAGAATCAGGAGTGACTACGACGGTTCGTTCGGCTTCTCCACGTGAAGCAAAATAAGCAGCCGCGACCTTCAGAGCAGAAAACTCGCCTTGAGCACCAGCCGCGGGTTGAAGAGAAACTGCCGGGAGACCGGAAATTTCACCCAGGTCTTGTTCGAGTTCATAAATCATCTGAAGATGTCCCTGACAAAGTTGCTCTGGCATCATGGGGTGCATCAAAGCAACCTCTGGCATCCTTGCGAGATCTTCATTAATACGAGGATTATACTTCATCGTGCAAGAACCCAAGGGATAAATACTGGCATCGATATTATAATTCTGCATCGAAAGCCTGGTAAAATGCCTTACCACTTCTGGTTCGCTTAATTGTGGTAAACACGGCTCACTCGAACGAAGTTCGCTATGACTAAAAACAGCACTTGGCTCGGTTTTGGGAACCGTAAGAGTCGGGAGTCTAAGCCCCGGCTTTTCATCCTGCGAAAGTTCAAAAATCACCGGCTCGGCAGGAATGACTGTTTGGTATTCTTGAATATGAGACATAACTTTAATACTTCCTTTATAGTGACGTCTGTAAAGCGGAAATCCAGTGATCTAAATCAGCCTTCTTCTTCGTTTCGGTCACAGCGACCAACAGATCATTCGGTCGTCCAATGTGAGAAAGCGGAAGACCAAGGACAACCTTCTCATGGTCATAGGCTTTTTTACAGATCTCCTCAGCAGAGACTGGAAGAGTCACGACAAACTCATTAAACGTCTTCCCGTTATATGGAAGATTGACGCCTTTTCCTTTGAGAGATCGAACCTGCTCCTTTAAATACTCGGTGAGACTCAAATTTTGAATCGCAAGTTCCCTTAGTCCTTTTTTACCTAGAAGCGACAGATAAATAGTGACCATCAACGCACAAAGATTCTGGTTGGAACAAATATTGGACGTGGCCTTTGCGCGCCTGATGTGTTGTTCTCTCGTGCTTAAAGTTAACACGTAGCTCACGCGTCCATTTTTATCGAGGGTTTTCCCGCAGAGTCTTCCTGGAATCTGTCTCATATGCTCTTCTTTTGTCGCAAAGAGCCCCAAAAGCGGCCCGCCGAATGATGGCGGAAGACCTAGGGATTGACCTTCAGCAACGGCGATCTCAGCACCACACTCACCTGGGGATTTTAAAAGCCCAAGAGACAAGGCTTCTGTTGTGACCGTTAAAAGAAGTCCTTCTTTTTCTTTCGCAATGTCTGCAATTTTTTCAAATGACTCGACAAGACCGAGATAGTTGGGCGATTGCGAAATAACGACAAAACCGCCCTGTTCTTCACTTTTTACGAGTGTTTTAAACTGGTCGAGATCTGTAACACCAGCTTTTTCTTTCAACGTGATCACTTCAACTGATCCCTTTTGGAGATAAGTTCGAAGCGTCGCGATATAATCAGGATGAATGTGCGGTGAAAGAAAGATCTTCTTTGCGTTTTTCTTGACGCGAAGCGCCATCAAAGCCCCATCCGCCAGCGACGTTGCTCCGTCATAATGAGAGGCGTTAGAAATATCCATGCCAAGAAGTGACGCAGCCATCGACTGGAATTCAAACAAAGCCTGAAGATTTCCTTGGGCCGCTTCCGGTTGATAGGGAGTATAAGATGTCAAAAACTCCCCGCGGAGCGTCAGATGATTCACGATCGAAGGCGAATAGTGATCGTAGATCCCAGCCCCCAAAAAAACCTTGTTTCTAACATTGCAAGCGACAGGACCAAACATCCTGGCGGCTAATTCTTTGATCTCGAATTCGCTCTTTGGTCCAGGAACTTGGGGTGGTTTGTTCAACAGAAATTTTTTGGGTATCCCCTGAAATAATTCTTCTTCCGTCTTCACGCCAATGGC
>CAILAO010001077.1 GCA_903832105.1 uncultured Pseudomonadota bacterium
CCAAATCATTGAATTGTCCCGCAAATTCGATCTTGTCATTGTCACAGTCCATGGCGGCAATGAAACAAACCCCTTTCCGACACCGCGCATGGTAGATACTTATCGCGCCTTTGCCGATGCCGGCGCGGCGGCAGTCATTTCCGCTCACACGCATTGCCCTGAAGGAATAGAAATCTGGCGTGGAAAACCGATCATCTACAGCCTAGGCAATTTTTATTTCCCTTATCCGGACAAGAAATACGATCCGGTTGATTTCTGGTGGAAGGGGTACATGCTTAAATTGAAATTTGATAAGAGAAAAGCGTATTCCCGCGAAAGATATTTGCAAAAACCATCCCTAAAAAAAAAGCCGCTAAAAAGCTTCCTACAAAGAGGCTACAATCCCAAATCGATCTCCAAGCTGGATCTTTTAGTTTTCCGCGAAATTCAAGTGCCACATTTCGGATGATGAGACCCAAAAGGACTAAGAGAAGAAATGCATAAAAAGAACTAAAAAGGCCCGCATAGAGTGCTGGAAAAGCTGCAAAAGTCACGCCTCCAGCAATAACGAGCCAGACTTCGTTTGCGTCCCAGAAAGGACCCAAAGCTGAATAAACGATTTTTTTCTCTTGTTCGTTTTTCGCAAGAAAGGGACTTAAGATAGCCGCCCCTAAATCGAAGCCATCAAGAATGAAATATATAGCCCACAAAGCTCCCCATAAAACAAACCAAGTCGTTTCCAACATATTTCTCGAACCTCCTCGTTACTTTGCGGGTCCCAGGCCTCTTTTTGCATAGACCATGAGTAAATAAAAATTGGCTATTCCAAGAAGCGTATATAATATAATGAATCCAGCGAGCGACACGGCAACTTGAGGCGTTGAAATCCTCGACACGGCATCAGAAGTCTTAAGAAGCCCCCATGCAACCCACGGCTGACGGCCCACCTCAGTCACAATCCATCCTAAAATGGGAGTAATATAGGGTAGCGGCAATATGTAAAGAAGCACCTTTAAGAGCCACGGACTCCCGACGGGATCCTTCCTTTTAAGCCAAGCCAAAAAAGCGATGAAGACAAAAAGAAACCCCAGACCAACCATCGCTCTAAACGCCAGAAACACCGGAACGACTGGGGGTCTAAGCTCCTTTGGAAAGTCTTTAAGACCCTTAACTTCCGCATTGGAATCACTATAAAGAAGCCAACTTAGAAATTTAGGAACCTCAAACATCTCAAAATAGTTTCTTTCGTTGTCAACATCGGGGAAAAGAAGAACATGGAAAGAAGCGCCTGCCTTCGTCTCCCAGTGAGATTCAAGGGCAGCCACCTTGGTTTTCTGAGTCGCAGCAACTTCTTTACCTTGAAAATCTCCGATGACAACCTCACTCGTTGTTACAATCAAGGCAAAAATTGCAGCAGCCTTAAAAATCTTTGAAAATGCTTCAACGTGATTTTTCTTCAAAAGATGATACGACGTAATGGCCAATACAAAGAAGCTTGCCAAAATATATCCACTGCAAACAGTGTGAAGAAAGGCGAGGATCGCAAATGGCTGAGTGATGACCGCCCAAAAGTCGACAAGTTGCGCTCTGCCATTCACTATAGTATAGCCAACGGGATGCTGCATCCAAGAGTTCGCCACCATAATCCACCAGGCCGAAAAATTGGAGGCTAAAGCGACTACCCAGATAGATGCTGCGTGAAACTTTGGAGAAACCCGATTCCACCCAAAAATCCAAATCCCCAAAAAAGTTGACTCCAGCAAAAAGGCAATGGATGCCTCAATTGCAAGAAGCGACCCAAAAATATCCCCAACATAAGCGGAAAAACCCGCCCAGTTTGTTCCAAACTGAAACTCAAGCGTGAGGCCTGTCGCGATACCAATCGCAAAATTGATCGTAAGAAGCTTCCCCCAAAAACGAGCCATTTTCTTATATTCTTCGTTACCCGTTCTGACATATAGTGTTTCAACGATAGCGACGAAAAATGATAGCCCAAGGGTCAGCGGCACAAAAAGGAAATGAAAACATGTGGCAACCGCAAACTGTAGGCGAGATAAAAGGACAAGATCCATAAGCCGTAACTCCTGAGTTGCACGGTAAAAGAGTAACACCGCAGAGCCCCTCTAAAAATGCCTGAAATTTCTAATTATTTCAACAAACTTTGAGGAAAACCCAAGTTTCAAAACCTTTGAAAAATCTGATAGAATACCTGATAAGCTTGTCACCGGATGGTATTAGTTTTTATGAGAAATAGAATTAGATCAGTAATAATGACCCTCACGCTCTGTAGTGCCGGGAATTCCTCGGCAGGACCGTTTCAAAACCCTCTTTTTGAAAAGATAAAATCATTTGATCTGGGAGACAAGTCAGAGACTTTTAATGCTTTTTACATCCTCGATCCTACTCATATTTCATCAGATCCAAAACCATTTTCATCACTTAAAAACATTGTCTCTCAAAGACTTAGAGAGGCATCTCTCTCTGCGTTCGGTTTAAAAAAGACCCCTCAAGGATCTCTCCTTCTTCTTCAGGGAGAAGAAAATCATAACTACGATCTAACTATAAATGGCGTTAGATTATGTAATTACTATTTGCGGGCGCACCAATTTCTCGATGGTTCTGTTTATGTTTTTGGAAAGATGCCCACCCAGTATGATGCAGACTATGCTCTCGAAAATTTGAATGGACATGCTTCCGATATCTGGCCAACGCCCGACCTTGCTTTTCAAAACGCCATAGAATTCCTTGAAGAGCAAGAGCTGCCGTCGCAGGAGTTTCTCGCATCCGGAAATCCCACTCTTTTTTCAAGCGAGCGTTGCTATTACCTGGAAGATCAGCAGCCTGTCCCAGCCTGGGAAATTACATTTGGTGTTGGCAATATGAGTTATCGAGCTGTTTCCGGAGAAAATATGGCATTTTCGGTCCAAAAATTGATATTTGGATTAGATGGCTCGACGAAAGTCTATGACAAAAACCCCGTTGACGGAAAATTGGTCGATATTGGTATCGAAGTCGAAAGTGACGGTACCCTCGAAAACAAGTATTTTAAAACTAATCCTCTCGATACAGAACGCGCTAAGGAAGAAAATGGTGTGTTTAACTATGAGACTTCGGACCCAAAGTTTTCGGAGAGTCTTGTTTTCGCACACGCGAACCGCCACATGAAATGGTTTATGGATCTTGGTTTCAAATGGAAGGATCCCGGGCCTATTGATTTGATTCTTCATGGTGAAGAAGAAGGTAGCGATGTCCAAGTATTTTATAACCCTCCCGGCGCCACAACCACAAAGAGACCTCTTGTCAGAATTTGCGATGGAGACGGGGTGAGACTCCAGAACCTCACACTTGACGCAGACGTCGTATCACATGAACTTGGTCACCACATTATATTTCAAACTGTAATCCAAGTGACCGAAAACAGCGAAGCCTTGCTTCTTCATGAAGGCCTGGCCGATTACTTTCTTTATGCAAGGACTGGTGATGCTTGCCTAGGAGAATCGATATGCCCCAAGGATAGCAAGTATTGCTGGGTTCCAGAGAAGTGCCTTCGAACTGCGGAAAACAAGATGTTATACAATGATTCAGACTATGAAGAATACGCCAAGAAAAAACTTTATCACCTGCAAAGTCAAGTGTTATCAGGATTTTTATGGGACCTTCGATCAAACAACCTTGTCCCCGCTGATCACTTGAATAATATAACCCTTTACACAACATTAAATCTTCTCGGCAAAGAAAGCGGATTCCGCGACCTTATCGTCGGCCTGATGCAAGCAGATAAGGCTTTATCTAATGGAAAATATGCTTGCACGATTCAAAACGCCGCCGTCAAGAGACAGTTCGGCAGCTTTCTCGAAGGCATTGATTGTCAATCACTAAGTAGTGCAAGTAGCAATCAAAGAAAAACGAAAAAGACTGGTCCTTTTGATTTCTTAGGGTGCTCTGTTATTCCTGGAGTTAGCACCCCAGGAAATAGGAACCTATTCAATCCTATTACGTTAGTATTGCTTTGCCTTCCTTGTTTGGTGGTGCCGTTTTTTACCCGTCGCAATAATGCAAAAACATTATAGGCGGCGTCTAGTTTTCGATCCATCCGTGGCACAGTTTCCGGACGTCTGGATAAAATTCCGGATTTCACCTTTTTCGCTATAACTCACCATTTTAGATAGCCTACAGAAAACACAGTGGATTTTTCCATGGTGCGCGTTGGCACCCTTCATGCATTTGCTGCCAGGGATTTATTCATGAGGAGATGAAAATGATGCGTTTAAAAAATCTCGATTTCGGAATAACTTTAGTTGCCATTTTATTGGTTTTTTATTTTGCTGAAATGGACTTCCTTCAGAAAGACTCCAAAAACCTATTAATCGAACAAGAGCCCAATCAAAGTGAACATCAAGAAACTTATACTGCCGAATCTTTAAGCGGTATAAAAAAAGCAGAGAACAAGGAAGGCGTCTTCGAACGCCAAGAACACGTTGATGTGCTTAACGAACAAGAAAAAGAGACTTTTTTTAGAGATATTCAAATTGTATTTACCGAACTAGCTCCCAGCATAATCGATACCGCAAAATTAACTCCTGTACTCTCAAAACTCAATGCTAGAGGCGGTGAGGGAAAAAGAGCGATTCTTGATAATCTACGTCTGAAGCCGTCCGAAAAAGACCTCTTAAGTCGAATGGGACAAGTCGACTACCTGATTTATCGCATTGGATTTGACCCGACGACGAAAGGCGAAATTAGGGACCTTGTTGAAGAGCCCATAAGCAATGCGTGGGAAGATGAAGCGACAGCGATCACCTTTGCAGAACGCGCGGAACTTATTGGTGGCATCGCTAAATGGGATTGGGCATTGGCATCCGATATGCTCTCAAAAATTGAACATCCTGTTTTTAGGGATATTGCGCTTTACGAAGCTTATAGCGCCATTGTTGGCCTCTCGACCGGACGCGATCGAGCCCTTGCGATGATCCATGAAATTGACAGGAGTTTTGTTCCTTAACATGAAAGGAGGTTTATAAAAGCGTCGATCGAAAAAGTTTATTCAAAGTGTTTATCAAAAACAAGAAGGAGGATTTATGTTACAAAAATTGAAACTGATTACATGTTTAAGTCTAGTGGTGGTGGTTCTTTCGGGCTGCGGCGTTTTCAAAAAACCAAGCAAGGAAACCAACGATAATGCTCAAAAAGACCCCACACCTACCGAGGAGAAGGGTGGGACAAGCTGTCCCGACAACTTTTCCTGGAACAGTGAAAAAAACAGTTGCTGCCAAAGACAGATTGACCCTGGGCCGTGTTCTATTCCTGGGCCAGACGGCACCTGTATGGCTTATGGTGAGGCAAAGGAAATGCTTAAGTGTCTTTCGGACGAAACAAAATAACTTAGAGAGTTGAGGAGGAATATATGAACAAAGGATCTATTATCAGAAATATCATCGCATGCGTTTTGATTGTGTCGCTTGCGCCGGTTTCTTACGGTGTAACATGCACACCCGGCGATGACACAGCAGATGTCTGCAAGCTTGAGGTCATTGAAGGCACGCGCTGTGTCTCCGTCGAGTTTTTTAAAGATTATTGCAATAATAATACCGATGGTTGTGATGGAACGTGTACGGGATTCGTGCCTCCGGGTCACTGGTACCCCCTTGTAGACGATTCAAAAAAGCCAAGGTGGCGTTGTCGTTGCGGTTGTTTCGCTGACATGATGCGTTTTGATGCTGCGGATGGTGAGATCACGGCTGCAGAAATCATTAAAATGAAAGGCAGCAATATTCTGCTGGCTTCACTCGATTCTTTTGAGAAACCATACCTATTCACATATAGAGAAATCAAGGATGTCATGCACTCTAAAGAAGCAAACGCATACTATATAACAACCCAGTCGGGCAGGACACTTGTCTTATCGGCAGCACATCCAGTTGTCCTCGGAGATTCGGAAGGACATCTTGTGGAAATGAAAAAGGCAAAAGATCTTAAAGAAGGCGAAAGACTCATCGCCGTTGATGGCTGGTCGGATCAGATTGTCGGGATCTCTTTAAATCAATATGGCCGAGAAATGATGAACTTCAATATCTCAACCGATGACCCTTCGAACCGCATTGTCAGTACAAATGGCATCCTGACTGGTGACCTTGGCTGGCAGGAAACGCTTCATCGAAACGGCAGCAGACAATGGTTTCGTCATGACATTCTCAAAGCCATTAAGCAGTACAAAACAGGTAGGAGATAATCGCATGAAAAAATATCTGCCACTTATACTGATCTTCGGAGCGATTAGTTGTTCAAGAGGCGATGATCGTAGTGAACTTGCAGCCAATATACCCGGCGAAGACTCCTCTCTCGCTGTTCTTCCAGGACAGGGAATCAATCATGTGACGTGGAAACCCAAAGGTTTCTGCGTTGCTGTAGAAGGTTTTAAAACTCAATCCGGCCAAGAGTTGGGTCAACTTACAGAGTACCGTTTTCTCGAAATAACATCCGAAACAGCTCTTAGAGAATCGTTAAATATTTCAGCATCCGCTTCGCTACGTTACGGTTCTTTCGGAGGCGGATCTGCGCGTTTCAACTTTTCTCAGTCCGTGAAGAAAAATGCAAATTCCCGGTATCTTTTGGTCCAGACGCGCGTGGGAAATCAACTTAAAATCGGCACCAAGTATACCTATACAGATCTTGCCCAGAAACTTCTTAAGGGGAATCGAAAAAGCGAGTTTACCGAACAATGCGGAACGGAGTTTGTCTATGCATTCCGAACAGGCGGAGAATTTTTCGCCCTTTTTGAATTCGAGTTTTTCTCCTTGGAAGAGGAAAGTCATTTTGACGCCGCCATTCAAGCTTCAGGGCTCCGTTGGAAAGCAGCCGCCTCTATTAACGAAGATCTTGCGCGTTTTAATACGTCAGCAAGGGTTCAAGTGAGGATTTTACGTCTAGGAGGCACTGATGAACTTCCCGAGGTTCAAAATCTTAACGATTTTGCTTTGGCGTTCCCCAAGATAGTCAATGCCGTCAACGGTCAAGCCGTGACTCTTGAACTAATCAGTAAAGATTATACGGGCGTAGAGCCGATTGATCTAAAACCTAATCCTTTGGTGGTCGATAGACAAGAGTGGATTCTTAATCAGGTCGCGCAAAATCGCGATCAAGCCGATGAGCTTTACAACACGATTCTCTATATTAAAAAGAATCGATCGGGCTTCGACGGTTTTGATGAAGTAAGGTTATCGGCAACGGAGAAAGAGCTTACGGCCTATATCAATAGACAATTTGCAGCTACGGTTGATTGCTTTGCAGACATAATCAATAGCTGCCAGTTACCGGAGGTGGTCATGCCTACAGTCATACTGCCAGCCAAAAAATATTCCCCTTCAGAAATGTGTGACGGAGGCTTTTCTTGGCATCCGGGCCAAAAAAAGTGCTGCCGAAAGGAGATCATCATGGGAGTATGCCGCATTCCAGGGCCAAACGGCACCTGTCTTGTGCATGACGTCTTGCGAGAACAACTAAAGTGTAAATAACTTCGACTGAAAGGACAAAATATGAAAAAGCTATATCTTATAATCGCGATGATTGGAAGTATGACAAGTTTATCAGCAGCCAATGCGGACGGGCCGCAGCCATATAACGATTTACCTGCTTCAAAATATGTATCGTTAATCGGCGAATCTTACGCTGCCTATGATGTTAATTCCGAAACTTACGAACTCTTTATTAAAATCTCCAACAAATATACAAACACCGTGAGTTGCGAGGTGAAAGTTCCTGTGACTGTTGTCGATAAGGAAAAAAAGGAGAAGATTCGCGTCGTCAGGGCCACCAACGTCAGCATTTTTCCTGACCTGGCTTATGGCGCTTCGTTACCTTACCGTATACCGTCGTCATTTGGCGAAGATGAACAAGTTATCTCCGATTTCGCGGCAAGTATAACGGTAACTTGCCACGGATGGGATGTTAAGACGGCTCTTCCGAGGGAATTTTGTGAAGATACCTTGCTTAACCCCGGTCACGAGGAGACTTGCAAAATGGCTAAAGAGTCATCTGATGGAATTCACGCAGTCCGCTATCCTCGCATGCAAAACGGCGTCTATATCGGTGCTTGCGAGTGCCGCTAGCGCACAGTACGCGAAACCAAAGGACGTGTGAAATTAGCAACATGCTCTCACACGTCCTTTGGTTGTCATAAAAAAATCGCAGGAATGAAGGAGTTTCCTTCATTCCTGCGATAGTCTAAACTGCTAACGAACGCTATGTTACGGCGTCGGTTGTTGTTGCGGTTGCTGTGGCTGCTGCGGTTGTGGTGGTTGCTGTGGCTGCTGTGGCTGAGGCGGTTGCTGTGCCGGTGTTTCAACAATCTCCAACAAATCAACTTCGAAAACGAGAACGGAATTTGGTGGAATACTTGGACGTCCCTGTTCACCGTAGGCTAGTTGTGCCGGAATAAAGAGTTTCCATTTTGCACCAACTTTCATCATCTTCAACGCTTCAGTCCAACCAGGAATAACCCTGTTGACCGGAAATTCTGCCGGTTTTCCACGCTTAACCGAGCTATCAAATTCCGCCCCATCAATCAACGTTCCAACATAATTAACCTTGACTGTTTGGTCTTCTGCAGGAGATGGGCCCGTGCCTTCGTTCACAACTAGATACTGAAGACCCGATGCTGTGACCTTGATGCCGTTCTTCTTTTTGTTTTCCTCTAAGAATTTGTCGCCCTTCGTTTTGTTTTCTTCGGCGACTTTCTTGAGTTTGTTGGTCGCACTTTCTTGCATTTTCTTTATAGCATCTTGCATTTCTTCCGGTGTCATCCGAACCTTTTGACCTTTAAGAACATCGGTAATGGACATTGCAATGATGTCGGGATTGGCTTCGATACCTTGATTTTTTAGACCGTTTCCAATTTGTTGTCCTATTGCATAACTGGCTTTCTCCTCATCAGTCTTGATAGAGCCAGAGTATTTTGGACAAATCTTGTCGCATGCGCTCAAACCGAAACACAAAACCAGCATCAAAATTCCTGCGCGGATCATAACTTCCCCTTTCATACTAACTAAAATTAATAAAACGACAATTCTAACTTTATCTCTCATCGAGCAAGTGGTCAACAATTCTTAACATTCCGGTGAAGCCAGTCTAGGTATTCTTTACTTCCACCGGTGACTGGAATCGTTAGCATACAAGGAACAGAGTAACTATGACTCTCTCTAACGGCCTCCATCAAGCCTTCAACAGCCTCTGCCGTTGTTTTTGCAATGAGAACGACTTCCTCACTCTCTTCCATTTTGCCTTTCCACCAATAAATTGAATGCATGCGCTCAATAATATTTACACAAGCCGCCAACTTCGCTTCGACGAGTTTTTTCCCGATTTCCATCGCCTCAGCTTTGCTGGAAGCGGTAACGTAAACCAGAGTTACAGACATTATAGGCTCCCCCCTCTAAAAAGTCTTCTGACTGTCAAGTAGCAGAGTCACTGGGCCGTCATTAACGAGGGACACATCCATCATTGCTTGAAAAACGCCAGTTTTAACCTTGAGCCCCTTCAAACAAAGAAGCCGTGCGTATTCCTCATAAAGAAAGTTTGCAAGTTCAGGTGCCGCAGCATCTGTAAAGCTTGGCCTACGCCCCTTTCTACAATCTCCAAAGAGCGTAAATTGGCTCACAACTAGAATTTCACCCCCGACCTGTTCGACCGACAAGTTCATCCGCCCCTCATCATCGGAAAACGCCCGAAGGCCAACCGTTTTATCGACCAGGTATTCAACATCCTCCATTGTATCCTTGTTTGAAACACCAAGCAAAATGAGCCAGCCATGCTCAATGGAAGCAACAATCTTGGAGTTAACTTCAACATGCGCTTTTCTAACACGCTGAAAAACAGCACGCATAACAACATACCCCCCTCGAAAAAACTTTTTCGCTGCTTGATCCCTTTGGATCCATCCATATCGAAAATTATCGGTATCTTTCGAGACTGTTACAGGTTGAGATTACACGAAAGTCTTTATCATTTCATTTGTTTAATGTAGTAACATTAGGATATGGCCAAGTTGCTATACACATTTATCGATCCCCCATCAGAGCGGGATATTAAACTTGCTTGCGATGTTTTGACGAGCGGGGGAACCCTCGCGTACCCGACGGACGTCAATTGGGCTTTTGGTTGCGACGCCGCGAATCCCAAGGCTCTCGATAAGATCAAAAAGCTAAAACCCTGCCATCCGAAGGATCGTCCTTTTAGCCTTATCTGCGATAGCATCAGCATGGCAGCTAGCGTTGCCACGATCGATAGCCAAACATATCGCTTACTGCGCAGAGCCCTTCCAGGACCTTTTACCGTCATTCTTCCGGCAAGTAAGTCTCTACCAAAACAGCTTCACGAGAAGAGAACGACGGTCGGCGTTAGGATCCCCGACAGCCCACTTTTACTCGCGATTACTGCCCAGTTTGGAAAGCCTCTCGCAACGACGTCGGTCCCTTCTATCTCGGAACTCTCCACCCATACGCCGCCGAACAGCAAAAAAAACCTGGCTAGGAATCTTTGCCCTGTCATCCAAGATATCCCAAGGTTTGGATATGAAGTCCAGGAACATTTTGGTCATGCTTTGGACATTATTTTAGATCTAGGAGACGAGATCCCGGCCAGCGAAACTACAGTTATTGATTTAACTTCATTCCCTCCTATGTTAGTAAGACAAGGAGTCGGTGACCTTGCCCTTTTTGATCTCTAGGCGTTTTATGGCTCCTTCAGATGACACTTTATCATTTTGTAGACTGGGTGTAATGGACTATGGCCAGTGTTTTGAACTCCAACAGCGGCTCCATCAGCTAGTTTCGAAGAGTTCGTTGGCAAACACCGTTCTTCTAGTCGAACATCCAAACGTCATCACGTTTGGTAAGAACGTAGACCATAAAAATCTTTTGATTAGCGAAGAGCGCCTGCAAGAGCGGGGGGTTTCCCTTTTCGATACTGATCGAGGAGGTGACATCACCGCACACATGCCAGGCCAGTTGGTTGTTTATCCCATCCTTCACCTGTCATCCCTGGGACTTCTTCCTAAGACCTACGTAGAGCTTCTTTGTTCAACCGTGATTTTAGTCCTTAAGGATTTTTCTTTGGCAGCATCCGTCGACCTAAAAACTCCCGGAGTTTGGGTCGGTGCCAGCAAGATATGCGCGGTAGGCGTTAGAATAAGAAACAGAACGAGTCTGCACGGCATTGCTTTGAATATCTGTAATGACTTAAGTCTCTTTAATGAAATGCATCCATGTGGCCTAAAAGATCGCAGCGTCACATCGATGTCTCAACTCCTGAATCAATGTATCTCCCTAGACTCAGTCTGCGACAGTTTCATCCGACATTTTGCAAACGCCCTAAAAAAAGAGCCCCTGATGAGGGGCTTCTATGAATTACCGTCTATATAAACTAGTTTGACGATGAACTTACTTTTTCCCGGAAACTTCCTTTTTCTTTTTCGTTTCCTTTGCCTCTTCTTTCGTTGTTTTGACCTGCTCAATCATCTCGGCGCTGACTGCGCTTGTCTCCGATCCGGTGTACTTCTTAACTTCCTCAAGAATGTTATGACGCGTTGTATAAGCTGCGTTGTTGATAATGATTTGCTTGCCCCTTCTATTCTTCAAATTAAAAACAAGAGGCGCCTTCAAATTGGCCGTCATATGCTCTGGATTTCCTGGGATTGTGATAATTGCCGAAATCACCGCGTCTTCTTCGGATTGAAGCGCGAGGTCTGCAACTTCAGCAGCGGAAACTTCCACGGTATAGTCAGGTTTGAAGAGTAACGGATTGATAAGTACAAAAGCGATGGCACCATCGTCCAGCGATTGAAGCCACTTGAACGGAGAATCCTTATCATGATCCAACATCACGTATTTCTGGAGTTCGGGAAACCCGATGAGCCCGGACGGAAGTTCGATGATATCGCTTTCATTGACTTCAATTTCACCAAATCTTGTTGTTTTTACCTTTAACAAGTTTGCTCCCTCCAGTGATAAATGAGCATAGCCCGGAAAAATATTCCTGCGTACTATCGCCCGCTTTAAAACGCTTCTATATAAAAAATAGATATTCCAACTTGGATGTCTGTTATTTTATTGTATCCCAAAAAATAATAGCTTCGCAATAGAGTTTTAGAAATGAGACCTAGTAGAGTTAGTCAGCTTCCCGCTTTGTTACCCTAAACTGCTGCTTTGTTGCAACATTTTGTATTTCTTTATCTTTTTCGATAAGTTCAGTAGCCCCGTCCACAGAGGCCGGCGTCATCTTGGCGGCAAGACGGTTCTCTTCTTGGATTTTTCTGTAAATCTCTTCTCGATGCACAATGGTGGAAGGGCTAGCCTTAATCCCCAGGCGTACCTGCTTTCCTTTGATCTGCATCACTATTATCGTGACATCATCACCAATCGCAATGCCTTCGCCCACTTTTCGCGTCAAAACTAACACCCCAGCAACCCTCCATGGTAAAGGGGTCTCAACCCAGCAATGGGAAATCCTTCCCTTTATTAAGAATTATTACGCAAAATACAACTTCCTACCAGTATTTTCTTTAAAATCACTAAGAAATATCAACCTTACTGCATGAAGTTAAGAAGAGACGGCTGCAAAAGTTTACTTGAAGCCAAGAGTGTACTCTGAAGTGTCGTCTCAGATCGCTTGAAGTCGGATGTCGCTTTATAGGCGTCCACATCCTCTATCTTAGAAAGACCGATAGTACTCGACTCTTCATCAAGTTCCAGCCTCTTAGAAGTACCCTGCAACGCGTTAAACATCGCTCCCACGCTTGCCTGATAGCTCGAGGTCTTTTCCATCTGGAACTCGAGTTCATCGAGCGCTTTATAGACCATCTGTTTTTCGTCTTCCATAAGCCCCGTATAAAGAATATCTAGGGAGTCAACCATATTGAAATGGCGATTCTCCCTCTCCTCGGGTGAGGCTTCAAACAAGTCTCTAGCCTGAATATTGACCTGACGGAAATTACCTTCAGAAACCTGCAGGAAAATAGCACCATCATCCCCTAAAAAATTACCTTCTGTGCTCAACGCTGGAGTTTGAGTCCTGAATCCTGAGAAAACATATCGGTTGTTATAGGTGGTATTAGCCAGTTGTACCACCTCAGATATAATCTCTTTAATCTCGCGCGCGGTCGCTTCGCGGCTGTTCCACGCGTAAGTATCATTAGACATCGCGATCGCTAGCTCTTTTGCACGTATAAGGTTGTCTTGAATCGTAGAAATGGCCATTTCCGCGCGATCTAAATATCCTTTTGAAAAATCGATATTCTTTTGAAATTGCTTCAGAGTCCCAATGCGATCTCTGAATGTTAAAGAATTTGTCGAACCGATAGGATCGTCAGAGATTGCGTTGATCCGTTTTTGAGTCGAAAGACGTTCGAGGTCCGATGCATTTTCTGACTTTGCACGCTGAATGTTGGTGTTTGAAACGTCATATCGATGTCGCTCTGAAATACGCATGAAACCAACCTAATAATTTCGAACTAATCTTTAGCGCTTAAGTGAGAGCACCGTATCAATCATCTCATCTACCGTTGTAATCACCTTAGAAGAAGCTGTAAAATTCGCTTGCCATTTAAGCATATTGATCGCTTCCTCATCGAGAGAAACGCCCGCTACAGCTTCTCGCCTCGCTGTTAAATCACCAAGGACAATATCGTCGGCAGCTTTAATATGATCTGAACGCGCCGTTTCTACACCGAGAACACCAACATAATTGGCATAAAATTCTGCGAATGTCGAATTCCCACCATCCATAATCCGCTTCTCTTTAAGTCGCAGAAGCTCATTTGCTAGCACATTATCACCAGGCGCGTTAGCGACACTGGCAACGGAAATTGCGTCTGTCGACTGGCTTACAGCATCAGAAAGCTGCATCGAAGAAGCCGCAAATCTTTTGTCGGAGACGGGTTCAAAAAAATTCCGCTGTTTCATATCCTTGTATTCTTTAATGCCGAATGCCTCCTGGTGAACTTGGTTGACGCTCTCAACCAACTCTGCGGCCATGTCGTTATTTTTTCTCAAGAGATCTGGCACAATCTCATCACGAACTTCCATAAGTCCGCCCAGAGTTCCACTCTCCATCGAGTGCGTGATATCTCTCGCTGATCTTCCTTCGAAATCATAGACCACAACATCAAAAAGACCATCATTATCCACACTACGTCTAACCTCGACTTGCGCTGATCGTCCAGCCTCTACAAGAAGGGTATCCTTCGGTCCTCGAATGACTGGCATGCCATTCTGATCTTCATAATATGAAATGCGCATCTTGCTCGACAAGTCTCTAAGAACGCGATCCCTTTCATCTCGCAGGTCGTTAGCATCAGCCCCTGGGGTCACTTCTTCTTCGAAGATCCTGATGTTAAGACGCGCGATAGTGTTCAACTTATCAGATATCTCTTTTGTTTCCTGCGCAACGTTATCATTAAACCCTAGACGATTACGCTCCAAACTGTCGTCAACCCTCTTAAACGCCGCAGCCAAACTTTTTGCCGTTTCTCGCACATTTGTTCTAACCGAAAGTTCTTCCGGAAAATTAGAGAGATCCTGA
>CAILAO010001078.1 GCA_903832105.1 uncultured Pseudomonadota bacterium
GACCCTCCACTTCGGGTTACATAACCACCGTGATCAAAACCACCTTCAAATGACTGACTTTCCCTTGTCGGATTAAGTCGCTCTTCAAAGTCTTGACGTGTTAAAATGGGGATCTTTGGAAGATCTGAGATTAACTCACAATCGAGTTTACCTAAGTGCTTTCTGTAGAAAGGATACCTTTTCGCCGCATCCAGAACTTTTCTCAGTCTTTCGTTCAAAATAGATTCGCGTCTTTTCTGCGGCGAACGATCATAAGGATCAAACCCTTGCCAATCCGTTTTAACGAGATTCATGAGTTGCGGGAGATCGTATGCCCCATCATGGGGATCATCGATCGACCCACCAGCCATATTTCCCAAGTCAACCACTCTCAATATGCCGGCATTTCCTAATACGTCAGACATGGAAAGTTTTTCCTCGGGGATCGCTGAAACGCCCACGGTTTGAATATATCCTCTTAGCTCCCCAAGAAGAGAAACCACTTCTCTGATATCATTGAACGGCATTATCTTGATGGTTCTGTGAAGTGGAGACGTCTCAAGCTCTAGCTTATCCTGAACAACAACCGTCCAATCCAAATTCCCTGAACTAGCATATAGTGCGCCGAGGTTTCTTGCCTCCGCGATTTCTGCAATAGAACGAATTTTCTGAATTTCAACCGCAGCATCGGTATCAACAGAGCCGGGAGGAAGGGTTTTGCTGATTTTTGCCAAAGCAACCTCTACCTCCTTAGCAAACGATCGTGCAAAATTCTTAACATGGTTCTCATCTTGATTTTTTATCTCAATAAAACATACTTGGGGCGCGGTACAGGCATTTTGATCCCATATCGAAACTTCGTTTGCCAGAAGAGTTGCAACCTCACTCATACCCTGGTTTTTAAGACCCTGCTCGGTGCACACCGCAACACTGAGCTTTGGTCCATAGACAACAAGACGAACATTCGCCGGCAAATCTTGACGATATGATCTGACCGCGTTCTCTCCGCCAAAAATTACAATCCCATCGACCTTTTTCTTAAAAGAGTCAATGATATCTTTTTGCGACGGGGAATAATCGATCACAGCGAGAGATTTCGCGATGAACCCATCTTTATCGCACTCAACGAGTGATCTGATGAACAATGGGAGGAATCTTGTCTCGGAAGAGGAATTTTTTAAGATGTTAACATTTCCGGTCAGCAATCCTTCGATTAAAGAACCTGGTCCAACTAAAAACACGTTTCCCGACAAAATATGAAGCAGTGTTCCCAAGGAATGCCAACGAAGAACAGACTGCTTAGAAGAACTATAGGAACCTATGGTTCCTCGATAAATGCCTCTTAGCTCTGTTTTTACTTTCCTTTCAAGCTCTTTCGGATCTAACACGAAAGAAAGCTCCTTCATACCTAGGGCAATCATTTCTTTGGAAAAGCCAGTGGCCTCTGGAAGATATTTTTCAGCTTCGACTCTTAAGGGATATGATGGATTTTCCCACTTCTCTTTTAATCTACCAAAAAGCCTCAGAATTTCATCAAGAGGATAATCGGCCATTTCTTCCTGCAACTCTCGCGCTTTCGAACAGATCTCTTCTACGTCGGAGGCTGCAAGCGGGGACATATCATCCTTCCACTCACCAAAAATATAGCGGCTTGTCACTTTAATTGATTTCATCTTCTTCAATTCCTTGTAACGATATCAGCGGCATGAATGGCACAACCCTTATGCTTTGTTAGACCAGCTCTTCCAATCAAACTAAAAGTTGGGGAGTGATAACCACAGTCACACGGCTCGCGATCTATTAACCCAAAATCTGTTGATATGATGGCTAAGTTTGGCATCATGGCGTTCCACGGTGTTATGAGTTCTAAAAGACCGGGATCCCCTGGCAAACAAACTTTAAGCGAAACGGGATCACGAATAATAACTCTGTTATAGACAGCGATATGGAATCGATGCTTCGGGCACTCAAAATAAGGCGCACAATGTTCCGCCATTCCATATCCGTCTCGTATGTTCTCAGAAGGAATCCCAAGAAAGCGCGTTGTAAGATGACGAAAATCTTCTTTTGAAATTTTCTTATCTTCCGCAGCTTTCCATCCTCCTCCGGTAATTACAAGACTTTTCGGTGGTAACGAAGTGCGATCTTCTTCTTTAAGAGAAGTAAGAAATTCATAAATAAACCCAGGCATCCCAAAAATGCGAACTGGCTTATTATCTTTCGCAAAAGCATGCAACTTCTGCTTCATCGCCTCTTTATCGAAATACCAGTCTCCAGTAGAGTTCTTTTTAATTGCGTAATGAACTTTGCTAACTGGAGCAAAACGAAGTTGGTTTTTATCAGAAAAAGCTATTCCGAGATCTTTAGCGTCATCAGGGTCGTAGGTAAAAACAAGATAGTTTGTCAACTCTTCCGAAATAAACTGCTCCTGCTCCCAATAACCATCCATCATCGATTGGCAGCGATCAAGGCTGGATTGATCGAACCAAATCTGCGTTTTCTGACCTCTTGTGCCAGAAGATGTTAGTTTTAAAACCGCTTTTTCGTGTGGAAGAGATGTCAGCAAAAAATGCTTCATCGCGGTGACCCCAAGGCATGGAATACGCGTCAAATCGACTTCTTCTCGAATCGTCTCAGGTTTGAAATTATAGCGTTTATAAAGAAACAAAATATCCTTACAATGCTCCTGGTGAAAAGATGCCATTTCTCGACAAGCTTCCACCATGAGCTTCGACTTTTCCGGTGTCCAATGAAGCGGCTCCTTAATCGCCGAAATGGCCGTCGCTTTTGGAAAACTATACATACTTTCACTCCTGTTAGGTCGTTCTGGATCGCAAAAATATTTTAAAACTCTCCTGCCATATCGAACAACAGCCTCGGATTGCGTGATATCTCACCACCAGCGTTGCTGTACAGCACAGTCAAAAGGGAGAATCTCGTCAAAGCCAGAGAGCCCATACCGACAAAATCGCCTCCAAACGGAAAAATAATACCAACCCCTCCTGCACGATAATTAATATCTGGTACAAAACTCTGCCCATAGTCGTAAAAAAACTTCCAACGAAGTTGACGACTAAGTATAAGCGTATCTCCCGGAAGTGGAATAAATATAGGAACAAGCAGGTCCGAATTTAGAGTTGCAATACTAGTAGACCGCGGCAAATCGGGGATATCGATACGAAGTCTGGCCTCCTTAACATCTTCGGGATTAAAAAGCACCGTGTTGGGAATATTTCCATCGAAAATTACATGCCCCCAGAATCCCCTGATGTTAAGATCAACTCCTTTGTAAACGGAGAAACAAAAGTCCTGGATACTATATTTCCTGAAGTATTCGAAGTCCCTCGCAAAACCTTTTGGGACCTTTTCAGCTTCGAAGTTTAAATCGTAAGTCAACGGCAAGGAGCTTTTATAGGAGCTTAAAGACGAGCCAAGACCAATGCTATAGTGAGTTTCTTTCGGTTGACCTAGTGTTTGACGATTGCGAACTCGAAGCCCAAGACCAAGCTTTGGATTTCTCAAAAGGAGTGGACTTTTATCGATAGCGAATTCTATAAGTCTACTGTTGTCATATTTTTGCTTTACAGTCATCGCTATCCAAGCATCTTGTTGAGGAAGTTTCGTTTTATGTACGGCTAAGAAAGCAAAAAGTCGCTCCCAAGGCGCGGCTTCTGCGTTCAAATAAACTGAACTCTGAATATAACTTAGTAAAACTGATTGAAGACCAACTGATGCCGGCTCTCCTGGACGTCGAAAAATATAGGGAACCCAAACTAAAGTGTAGTCTTTATCAGAAAATGTATTTGCTGAACCCGGAAAAAATTTAATCGATGGGTAATCGCTTGAGTTATTAAATCGATTACTGTCAAAAAGATCGTGATCTGGATCGATGACCGCCGCTTCAGGTTCAAGATCTGTAACGATGCTGTAGTGAAGGCGACCATCTTTCGGATTGGGCATCGTTCCAAAGTTGATCAAGTAATTTTTATTTTCTCGATCCGTAATGGTTATGGGCGTTGGAATATCCTGCGTTCCAAGTCGTTCGACTACGACTTCCGCATTCCATTTGCCGCTAGGAAGCCGTTCCTTGTTAAACTCTCTTAGAGCGAAATCAGGCCAACCCTCTTTAGCCCACCATTCTTTGAGGTACCCAGCCAGTTCACGTCTTTTATCCTCTGGAAGTAGGACATCGCTTGTTTCTAAAGATATTAAAAAGTCTCGCGGAGAAAGGGAGTGAAAAAGCGCTTTTTCCGTCATTTGACGGAAAAAATTCGAGAAAGATTCATCTCCAACAAGAGACTTAAGATGACGGAGGGTCACAGCCTGTTTGACGAATAGGAGAGGGTGCTGATCTGCGAACGGGAACTTCGACACGTATTTCGTCGAAGTCAGAGTGTTTTTTACTTCATATTGACCTAACAGGGCCGCGGTTAAATCTTGCATTTGGAGATAATTAAATGAAAAATAATGAAAACCACTGTCAAATGTATTTATAAGGTTAAATCTTGCCGGATATGAACTCATAGTTTCAGCGGCAGCAAATTCCACGATTCCCGAGGTTAGCCATTGATCGTCTAAAGTCTGCGGAACGATCGCCGCACCATACCATTGCGAGCCAATCAGCGAAACCATCACCCAATGACGCCAATTAAGCCATTCCGACTGGAGCGATTGAAAAACCTGCTGTTTCGGTTGATTAAAAGTCACAATTCCAGGAATGCCTGTACGTTGAAGTTCGGACGTTTCAATGATGATTAGCTGAGGAAAAGGAAACCTTCCAAACCAACGTTCAAATGAAACCACAGCTTTTTTAATGGTTATAATTTGCTCTTCAAAATCAGGTGTTTTATAAAATGCTGATACCTCAACCTCTCCCGCCTTAAACGAAAATTTCTTATAACCTTTGCTGAGAGCAAACGAGTACATTTTCGTTTTATGTTTTGACTGGTAAGTATTCTTCCGACCGGGATCAGGCGTCCCAATGCCCGCGAAGTCCCATTCCGAAGGAATTTCGATGGAAACATCAAAGACGGGTCCTATCAAGGGCTGAAAAGACAGGGCTTGTCCAGGGTCATCGGGGCATTTTTCTAACACTTGAGGATGAAATCCATCGAAAAACCATTCATTGGGATCGCTGTCGATCAGCCGTGGAACAGTCGATTCAAATCTTATCGAAAGGTCCTGAACGGGACTTTTCGCCATAACCTCAATTAGAAAAGGGTTTATTTCTCTAACTTCCAAGTTTTTTTTGTTCTCTATGGAAAAAGTCGTCCGCCCACCATAAAAAACTTCGGCTGTTTTTTTGGGCTGCAGGACTTCAAAATACCTAGAAAACGACCTAACTTCTCCGTATTTGGAATCATTATAAGGAAAAAAAATACAAAATTTCGTCTTAGGAGAGGGATTCCATCGCTTGATAACCAAATTTCCCGCAATTTTAAGTTGATCTGATTTTTTCTGATCTTCGAAGACTTTTGCTTTGAGCACTGCAAGATGCGAATAGCCAGCAGTTTGGGCCAACGCCGTACGAAATGGTACAGAGCCCAATAAAAGTAACGCAAAGGCTAAAAAAAATTTTCCCATAAAATGCCAAGATTATGCGATAACACCCTGCCTACGAAGGGTATCAATGGCTTGATCTATGATAAGTCTTTCTCGCTTAGTAAGATCGATAAATACACCGCCCATGCGATAGTTTTTCTCCTCAAACCAACGACATTCTGCAAGACAAATGAGTCGGCGTGGAGCATAAATACCCAGCGGCGCTAGGGGGACATGAAGCCAATACCGGTCTCCCTTGTTTGTTTTGACCTCAGAGGTATATTCCAGTTTAAAACCGGCGATACTTATATCCAACAATATCGCACTATGAGCAAAAAACGGTAGATGTTTAAAGCGTCTCACCTCTACAAGGGCGTGAGAAATATACCGTTCTGGCCTATCTATCTTCCCCTGCTTTTGAAGGTCTGCCGATCGATCAGATCGCGTTAACTCGGCAATATCATTTTCCATAAACCGCTTCCTAATGAATTTTTTTGTCCGAGCCTTCAACTTTATAGAAGTCTCGATGTCTAGTATATGATATGCCATAATGTGTCGTCTACGAAGAATGTAAGAGACGGTTTTCCTTTAAGTTATTTCTGCTTGCTCTTTAACGCGGCTTTCGTTTCGTAAGGAAGGACTTGAATTATGTATAGCCACCCTTTGCCGGTTCGTGTCCGGGCTTTAGTTTTAGGCGGTGGAATCCATGGTGTGGGTGTTCTTCACGACTTGTCGAGTCGTGGTTGGCGAGATATTCACCTCATCGAAAAATCGGCACTTGGCAGTGGAACTAGTTCGAAAACCACGAAGTTGATTCATGGAGGACTTCGATATTTGCGAAGAGTCCATGATTTTAGTCTTGTGAACGAGGCTCTTTACGAACGCCGCACTCTTATGGATTTAGCGAGTGACATCGTTCATCCTTTTGAACTGTATATGCCCATTCTTAAATCCGGGGGAGTTCCTGGGTTTGTTTTGAAGAGTGGTTTGCTTCTTTACGACTTTTTAGCTGGCAAGCAAAAGATTAAAACCCACCGCACCGTTAGTTTGAACGATGTTATGACAAATGTGCCCATTGTCGACCCTTCATCTTTCCGCAGTTTTTTTAGTTTTTGGGATGCTCAGACGGACGATTTAGCCTTAGTCAGAAGAGTCGCTGACTCATCTATCAAGCTTGGCGCCAGCATTACAGAGTCTTGCGAGGCAAAAAGCATTTGGCCATGTGACGACGGCTGGATTGTGGAGGTTAAGACGCAAAGCGGTAGTACTTTTAAAATTAGTGCCCTATACGTCATTAACTGTCTGGGTCCTTGGGCCAATAGGTTTTTAGAGGACAGTCACGTCGCACCTACTCATAAAGCTATCAACAATAAGGGAGTTCACCTAGTTGTTGGAGATTTGGGGCTCAAAGTTGGTCTTTTCCTACAATCACCCAAGGATGATCGAATTTTTTTCCTCCTTCCCTGGCAAGGGAAATCCCTCATTGGAACAACAGAAGATCTTTTCGAAGGAAATCCCGATCAAATCTCGGTAAGTGATAAAGAAATTGGCTATCTTTTAGAGAACTGTAATCAATATTTGAAAAACCCAATAAAAGAAAAAGATATTCAAGCAACTTTCGCGGGATTGAGATGGCTAGCTATAGAAAAAGGTCATGGATTAAGTTCCACCTCTCGGGCCTATACCATTGGAGAGAAGATGGGAGGACGTGGTTTTTTACTAACAATCTATGGCGGAAAAATGACGACCTACAGGGTCTTGTCAAAAATGATCGGAGATAGAATTACAACACATTTTGGAGAATTTCGGCCGAGCAATACTCATCAAAAAAAGTATTGGGCAACGAGCGAAGGATCTTCAGCAGAACTTCCGAGCGTTTTAGAAAGATACCAGGTTCACCCTTAAGTAAGCAATTCCCTGACATAACAAGTATTAGCGGTCTTTCTTAGGGTTTTCCATAAATTTGAAGGCACCTATACACTTGTTTTAACCTTCGCTACAATTATATAAGAGCAATTTTTCTTCAACAAAGGTTTTCGAGTCACTGAATGATTAATTATTCGTTCAAACATTTACTTTTGATTATCCGCAGAAGGGTCAGTCTTTTCTCGTTTGTCACTTTCTTCTTTTACTTATCTTTTCAGGCGTCAGCAAATGAGATGGATGTTGAAGATGCCCAAAAGCTCCCAGCCCTTGAATTGTCCGATCTTATGAAACAGTTCAATCAGAAGTTGGCTCCAGATACTAAAAATCGCGCAAAAAAGGCCATCGAGATTCGAGTCTACAAAGAAAATGAAAATCCGGTTATTGCTTTTCAACCTCTTGAAAATCAAGATCACGATATTATTCCCTCAGACCCTATCGAAATTGATCTTCCAGCGGAGGGAAAACACCAGGAACTCTCGCTTAAAATTTCTTGCACTCAAAACTTTGCCCTTTCTGCATCACCACCTTACTTAGAGATTCAAACAATCCATCAACAAGTCTTCGTACAGTTTGACGAAATGCTTCAAGAACAGGCGCAGAATTTTTTTGTGAGAAACGAGAAAGTTCTAGACTGGAATAAAGAGCAACATACTCTGACAGGAACCGCGCCGGGATCGACCGAAATATACTTCGTCGCCAATGGTCAAATACTTATTATTCCAGTGAAAATTCAGTTGAAAGGCGAATTAGTACACACAAAGGAAATCTTAGAAAATTCAAAGAAAAAGTTGTTTGCAAAAAATTCTTCTACCAACGTCAATCAACCCAATCTTCCATCGATTCATAAGTCGCTATTTGATCTTTCAAACGAAATGCCCATATTGGCAGAACGAGTCCCCGCTGGTTTCGAACCGAATATGTTGATTAAAGAACGTGAAATGCCATCTAAGCATGATCTCGCTGACGAATCCGGATATCAGGACGCGGCAGAAGAGTTGATGACAATTCCCGAAGAACGACATCCCATCGAAAGCGCCAGTAAAAATATCGAAAGCTATGATGAGAATTCTGCCTCAAACGAGCAGGAGATCCCTCGATCCCCGTCTACCGAGTCCGCCGAAGAAAATTCCAGTGAGACAGGCCCAGACGTGCTGTCAGGAGAAGAACTCAACACAAACTATCAATCATCCCAGAATGAACAAGAAGAGCTTCAGTATGAATCAATGGAAATTCAGGTGGTGGATGATCGTACAAACCCGGAAGAGGGACGAGTTTATCCGGTTAATGATGCTTCGATAAAGGTCATCGGAACAAATTATTCCGTGAAAACAGATGTTAAAGGACGAGCTTCCTTGCGGGGAATTCCTCGGAATTCATCGATTCTAGTTTCTGTTGATGATCCCCTAGATAGGGTAAAACCTGGGGTTTTCGAGTTATCAGGATCCCAGCATCAAGTTTCAAGTGAAAATCTTAAAATAACCAAACTAAAAATGATGCGCCTTTTCACTTTAAACGGCTTCGCTGAAATCGCCGGGCTCGTCCAAGAGTCGACGTCATCATCCCTTTGTGGAACTATTAAGAGTTATGAAGCTCAAGTTAAGCGACTCCTCGCCCGTGAATTCGTCTCCATGAAGGTGGACACTCGAAGCGACGGAGTGTTTTACTTTAACAAATTTGGATTTCTTGATAGATCGCTAAGTTTTACTTCAAGCAATGGCCGATTTTGTATCTTCAATCTTGAGCCAGGGCCTGCGAGTCTGAGCTTCTTTGAGCAAACAGGCAATGGGCAAGAATCGCTCACGGCAACTATTCCAATCTCTCTCTTCGCTGGGCGCCATCTTGAGCAAGATTTCGATCTCTCTAGCTCAATTAAAGAAGAAATCTTCAAAACTCGACTAGCAACTGCTGCCACAGCTCAAGAACAACTTAGTTCGAACCGTGAGGATGCGGATCGTTTACGTCCCGTCGACTACATCGATCTCATTCCTTTTGGTGAAAGTACCCCCCTAATTCTTCATGAAGACGGAATTGTTAAGAATGGAGGTTCTCTCACTATTCACGGAAATAAAATCCAACTATTCTCTGATGCTGCAGAGTTCGAACCGACGATCTATTCTTTCGACATTATAGGCAACATCACAAGAAGTAGCCGTTCGAGAAAGGGCATACCTCTAACAACCCTTCTACCAAGGGGATTTATTGAGGACATGGCTCTCTACGCGCAGGTCGCCCTTGATCTCATGCTTGGATCTGTCTTTGTCGAATTTGGCGATATCGAGGGTTCTAGCAATTCTTTGCCAATAAAAATTTCCTTATTCAACGAAATGGGACAAAGCGTGGGTGACGCCTGGCACTATAAAGATAGACCATTCAGCAAAGCCCTCTTTTTCAATGTCCCGCCGGGGATTTATGTAGTCTTTGTAGAAACCTCTGATGAGACGTGGCTAGCCGCACAGACCGTCACAGTCTTCAATCAGACGGTTTCGTATGTCAGTCTCGGAAGTAAAATCAAAAACTAAAGCGTGTCAGCAACGCATCTACTACTGAAGCTCAATATCGCTTGGCTTCTTCGCACTTCGCCTGCTGAGCTTCTCTTTATGTCTTCTCAGTTGAGCTTCTATTTTATCAGCAAGCTTGTCGACAGCAGAGTACATGTTGTCGTCTTTTTGCTGCACCTGAATGTCGGTTCCATGGAGTCCTGATATCCCACAATGGGCAACGTGTTCATTTCGATCCACCGAAAAAGTCACGTTGATTAGAACGGGCTTTTTTACGAGTTTTTTTATGGTGTTCTCAATTTTAACTTCCGCGTATTCCTTGAGTGCCTCCGAACTTTCCATATGTTTGAACGCTACTTGAAATTGCATATGGTTTCCTTTCTAGAAAAAAAGAGTTCTCCATTAGTGACTACGCAAAATCGATGCCAGTGAGAAGTTAAACTCGCCCCCTTTCTTTTTTTTAATTATTTTAAGATGTTGAGCTGACAGTCCATCCCATCAGTTCTACTCCTACGTCTCAGTGAGACACAAAGGATGTACTTATTATAGTTGAGATGAAGCAAAATGCTACAAGGCAAAAATCGCGCCGATAACCATGCTAAGGATTCTCGAATTCTTTGCGGTATTATTTAGATTCTGCTGAAAACATTTTTTCAGCAGAATCTATTTATTAACGATGGAACTCTGTCTTATATAAAACCCTATATTATCAATATTATCAGCTGGTTTCTCGTTCATCCGAAAGGGGATCCCTGGCCTCGGATCTATCACGTCGCTTTTAGGAAGTGTTTTTAAACCACAAGAAAAAAGAACTGATGTCGCCAAGCCCATCCACCCCAAAAAAAATAATAACAAAGAAAGGGTGCTGAAATTCTTCAAAAGTGACTTAAGTTTTTCTGAACGGTTCAGCGTATTCCTTTTCCCATCCATTGATAGTTTTGGAAACTCTTCTTGAGTCACAAGACGTTGCATCCGTTCAAATACTTTCAAAGTCAAATGCGGACTAATCTTTGTGAGCTCACCAGGCAGAAGATCTTTAACAGCAACTTTCTTTTCTGCTAAGTAGACATCTAACAGATCAAGGGCTGCTTGAACCTCGTTTGCGGAAAGACCACTTGCACTCATCTCGAACAATAGCCTTCGCTTTAACCCGGTTGACAATGCATGAGCGTCTTTTCCAGCAATTTGAAGGTTTTCTAGCCTACCAAGTGAATCTATTAGACCTTGGCAAAGAGACTTTAATAATAAATTAAGCTCTGTAAATGTTCCCAAGATGTCCTGCCTTTTTATTTCCCAAAGATATAGCTCTGCGCTGTTAGGAAAAAGCAGTGCTGAAAACTTTTGATTTTGTGCCGAGAGAAGATCACAAAGCATGAGAACATCTGCTATTTGTTCATCAACCAGGTTTTTCTTATATTGATGCAGAAAAACACCCATATAATCAACGACATCCTGAAAGATCTTATTTAATTGGCGTTTTGCTTTCAACTCAACAAAAAGAGGAACCGCGTCAGCGGCAATACCCCTAAAGCCAAGCGTCTTTGCAATCTGCTCATCGAGAATGATATCTTTTTCTTCATTTCCAAGCATACCGTGGGGATACATCTCGGAGACTGTCATCTTAACGTGCTTTATAGAGTGTGTGGATTCATACATCGCCTCGGCCAGGTCCATCAAAATTGCAGAAAAAAGAATCCTACGCTCACAGCGATGATCAAAAAAGAGATCGAAGGGTCGATTAAAATGCAACTCAACTCTCTTCAAAAGCTCTTCTGTGCAATGCTTTAAAGTAGAAATTGGTTCATCAAGCAGGTTCATCAAAGAATGTCGAAAGATATTGAGCGAAAGACTCAAACTGCCATACCGTCCAATCAGCAAATTTAATATGTCAGCTCGCTCCTTGATCAACTGTTCAATGATTGGTCTTTCGCGGACTGCAGGAGTGGATTGAATGCTACTAAATGTAATTCGAAGACTGTCTATTTCCTTGGAAGATAAAAAACCATTTCCAGCCAATACGCTGGCGGTTGAGGTCAAAAAATCGATGAGCGTAGCATTATCAAGCCGTCTCCAGGTTATCCAATCAACTTGATATTCGCCGAGCATCATCCTCATCGCTCCCTTAATTTCCAACTAGAATTTGAAAGCAAGATCCGCACGCAGGAGTAAACTATAAGTCGGAGATTCACCCTTTAAAGTCTGCCAAGTTTTTTGGGGCAGAGCAGCTGCAGCTCCCAAACCTGCTTCAACCTCTTTACCCCAAAAATAGCGGTAGTTTAAGTCCAACTCATAGCCAAGCTGTTGTTTGCCCCAAAAACCCATGGGCCTCTGATCCTTGTCCGAATAGTACTCCATGACTTCTGCCGGCATTTTTTGAAGAAGCCTTGCAGTGATTAATTTTGCCTCGATATTTCCGATACTATAACTTTCATACCGATACCCCAACGCGAGAAGTGAGGCATTCATCACTCGTGCGGGATCAAAGACACCGTCGACCTTCAGATCGTCTATCTCGGGACCACCGTTAAAGAAAATCATAGCCGGTTTATAGTTCCGATGAAAGGCAATCGTAGCGACCTTATTATTTCGTTTAGCAATGCTAATCGGGCCTGGAGTGGCAGAGTCATCATCGACATTATAATACCCATCCGCATCCCCTGGTGCGTAGGCATATTCCATAAAAACAATATGTGCTTCTATGTTACCCTCTCGATATTCCGAGGGGCCAATAGCAGCCCCTTGTTTACTAATTGTGTAGGATAAATCCCCCGCAAGTCCGATTGAATCAAGTCGATTAGGTGCGTCATCCGACTCGGACAGTTGTGCTCCGCCATAAGCAAACCAAGAGGGATCTCCAGATTTATTGACACGAAATAAAATTTCGTTACGGAGCGCAAGATCATAGAAATAAAAACCTGTAAATAAATCAAAATATTTTAAATCTGTTTTTGATTGTGTTTCCACAATATTAGCAAAATAAATTCCAATTTGTTTTGTAAAAGCCGCGCCAGCGTTGACTTTGCGATCGTCATACTCAATGGTAAAAAAGTACTGATCAACATCATCAGACCTGTTGGTAGGTCCATAGCGATATGAAGATTCGTCTTTCGGAAGGACTTCACGATTAGGAATATGGGAAACACCCGTTTCAGCGAGTTTATCCCAACCAACGGAAAACCCTAAGGCCTGCGCTTTTTGAATATTCACATTGCAGGTAACACCGTCATAAATCGAAGCGTCGGTATCCCACGGTTTTTTGCCGGAACTCTGAAAAATGCCAATACCCCAATCTCGACTTCTACGACCGACTTGCAAAAGACAATAATCAAAGGCGAACTGAGCGTACGCTTCTGTGATTTTTGGAGTATACGGCGCATAGCGAGGGTCTGCCGTGCTCTGATGTTCACAAGAATGATCCTCTCCCGGCAATATATTTCCCTGCTCATCAGTTTGCTGTGGCAAACACTCCTGAGACCTTTTTTGGGGAGTATCGCCGAGATAAGCTGATCTGGGATCGTCAAACAATCGAATACCTAAAAAGAAACTCAGCCGATCATTTAATCTCGTCTCACCCACAAGATAAAAGTTCTGACGAACCGCTTGATAAGTCCCCTTATTGCCGGCGAATCCTGGGTTGGTAAGGGTTTCTCCACGCAAGGAATAATACCCATAGCCATCTAGAAAAATCGCATAAGCTCGAAAAGAATAAACATTCAAACCGAAAATCAGCGCCACAAAAAAAATGACTGATTTTGGAAAATTCACTCGCTTTGCAACCTGCCGACACGCATTCAATAATCGATCACTCATAAAAAGCTTCCTTTTTCTACTAATGCGAACCTATATCTTCGATGATATAGCATAAAAATATAGTGGTTACACGCATCATTGCACCTACTTTTCACGAATTTTTGTCTTTTTCCAGATCTTCAGGTTTTATATCTGCCATTTTCCAACAGATTCTTTCTAAGGCAGTGCAATGCCCCGTAATTGCATCGATTTCAGCATAGATCCCGCATAGCCACGGGTCTTTTTTTGAGGGTTCAAAATCCTTTTTTTCCCCCTTCATGAGGTATCTTAACGCAGCAGAGGTCTCAATCCCAATCACGGAATCATAGGCACCCGTCATCCCTATATCTGTAATAAATCCAGTCTTTTTTTCGAAAATACGTTCGTCAGCTGTTTGCACATGACAGTGGGTTCCGAAGACTAGGGAAACCTTTCCAGTAAGATAATGACCTACTCCCTGCTTTTCGCTGCTTGCCTCAGCGTGAATATCTACGATTCGAACTTTCACGCGTTCAGGAACTCTTTCAAAAATTTTATCCAACATTTCAAAGGGAGACCATGACACATTTTTCATGAAGGCCTTACCCATGACATTAATCACAGCAAACTCGACTCCACTCTTCGAAGTGAAAACCTTCCAACCCGCGTCAATTGAACTCACGTTTGCCATGTTCGCTGGAAGGACCATTCTTTCGGCGGAATCAAAGAACTGTAAAATATCACGCTTGTCTGCCCAGTGATTACCCATCGTGATGCAGTCGATATCAAAATTTTTGACAAATTGATCGTAAATTTTCTTTGTAATGCCAAAGCCACCTGCGGCGTTTTCACCATTGGCGATAAGAATATCAAAGCAGTATTTTTCCCGAAGCATTCCAAGAAATTCATGAACACACCTTCGTCCTGTGCGACCGATGATATCGCCAATGACAACGGTTTTGATCATGCAAGTTTACCGCGCATACTCTGTAAACTTTGTTTCTTTGACCACCGTGACACGAACCTGACCGGGGAAAGTCAACTCATTACGAAGCTTCGTAGCTATTTCATTTGAGAGATTAACAACTTCTTCATCAGAAATGTTCGTCGGGCTCACGAGGGCTAAGACTTCCCTACCGGCCTGTAAAACAAACGTTCCTTCGATGCCGTCAAATGACGTTATTATTTTCTCCATATCTGTCAATCGCTTCACGTAAGTTTCTAACATTTCTTTACGAGCGCCGGGACGGTTTGCGGAAAGCACGTTTGCAGCCTGTAAAACAACCGCGTAGCTCGTAGCATATGTCAAATTCTCTGTGTGATGGAGTCGAATTGCGTCGACAACTTCAACTGCCTCATCATACTTAGCACACAAATCCGCGCCAACAGTTGCGTGATGGCCTTCGATTTCCTGGTCAACCGCTTTTCCGATATCGTGTAAAATGCCAATACGTTTTGCTTTTTTAACGTTAAGTCCAATCTCACCCGCAATGATCCCGCAAAGATGAGAAACCTCAACAGCGTGATTCAGGACAGTTTGCTGACCTGTTGATCGGTACTTTAACCGTCCTAATAGCTTGATTAACTCTGGGTGAAGATCTGTGATACCAGTATCAAACGAAGCTCTCTCACCGTTTTCTTGAATCACCTGATCAAATTCGGTTTCAACCCGCTTTACAGTCTCTTCTATGCGCGCTGGGTGAATACGACCGTCTGCAATAAGACGTTCTAGCGCGACCTTTGCAACTTCGCGCCGTATGGGATTAAACGACGAAATGATCACCGCTTCAGGAGTATCATCGATAATCAGATCAATACCGGTGGCATGTTCAATAGCTCTAATATTGCGACCTTCACGACCAATAATCCTACCCTTCATATCCTCACTGGGCAGAGCAACAACCGATATTGTCGAATCGTTCACATACTCACTCGAAATCCTCTGCACAGCTGTACTAATGATCGCTCTGGCTTTTTCATCTGCCTCTCGCCTGGCATCAGCCTCAATGCGGCGGATCGTTTCCTGGGCTTTTTTCCGAGCATCGCTTTCTAGGGAAAGAATGAGTTCACGCTTGGCTTCTTCAGCAGACATGTTCGCTATAGCTTGAAGAGTTTTTCGACTCCGTTCCAACGTAGACTCACACTCTTCAAGCAAACGTTTATACTTTTGATCGTCTTGTTGGAGCTTGCCTTCAAGAGTTGAAAGATCTTTTTCTCTTTTCTCTAGGATGGCGAGCTTCTTCTCAAGAGTTTGTTCACGGGCTTTTATCTTACTTTCGAGTTTTGCGATCTCAGTTCGGCGTTGCTTGGTCTCTTCCTCAAAAGAGTTGCGACGATGTCTGTTCTCTTCTTTTGCTTCGCGAAGCGCATTTTTTACCAGCCGATCAGCTTCTTTCCTGGCTTCCTCTAAAATTCTCTTGCTATCTTTTTGGGCATTATCAAATGCTTTTGCGAGACCTTTTTTATGAAGCACAAACCCCAGCAACCCTAGACCGATTGCAAGTCCTAGAAAGGCAACGACTGCAGCGACGAATATATCCATGGCTTCACGCCTCCTGGTGTAAGTAACACTTCACGCACATTATTTTTGGTTAATGTGCCTGTTACCCTGATATGTCAAACGGCACCAGGAAAAGGGCCTTCTTAATCGATTGGTATTTTCAAACCTAGATACCTTAGAACCCCACAACGAAAATCAGAGTGATTTTTAAGAACACATCCATAAGGTACAAAAACGCCCCGATCCTGCACAAACGAACAGCGACCGGGTGTGGTTCTTCCTTCCATCGAAAGCCCTTGTAATGTGATGTGCAGGTTTCCTTATTTCTGCGTTGCTCAGTCGCCCCGCTCCCCACTTAGCAAGCATGCACCCAAACTGCGGCGCTCGCTTCCCTCGCGTCCTGATCTAAGAAAAACCCCACATCGCATCCTCATAGGAGATCGTCCGTAAGAACGCTAGCCCTTACGGAACAAGTTATTCCCTGATGCCGAACAATTCTGCTGTTGAGTAAAAACAATAGGATGACTACTGATTAGAAATCACAAACTCAGCGCGACGATTTTTTGCCCAAACGTCCTCTGTATGACCTTCAGCAACTGGCTTTTCTTCGCCGTAGCTGATGGTTGTCAATCTTGCAGCCTCAATGCCGAGTTGCACGAGATAATTTTTTACAGATTGAGCCCTGCGCTCGCCAAGAGCGAGGTTATACTCCACTGAGCCTCTCTCGTCGCAGTGACCTTCGATTTGAACGACTGCATTTGCTTTACCTTTCAAATGCTCGCCCAATTTGTTTAATTTGCCTTGTGATTCACTGTTCAGGGTATAGTCATCAAACGCAAAATAGACAGCTTCGCCTGTGAATGATTGAGTATCCGGTGCAGCGGCAGAAGCGGCTTCCTGTGTCGCCGGAGTCGGGGTTACGGTTTCTTCAACTTGCGCGTCGTCCGTGCAAGAAAATGTAGCAAAACCAACAACCAAAAGACTTGCAGCAAGTACTAATCTTTTCTTCAACAACATTGTTCTTTTCTCCTTTAAGACCATCAATTAATTGCCTGACGAACATCCCCAGGTGTCACACCAAATATTAGGAATAACACCTGACAATTTCACTATAACTCTTTAGGCCTACCTGGAAGTTGGCAAAAATGCAAGTTGAAAAAGGAAAAAGATGTGAACATCTTACTTATTTTATTGGCCGAGGTGAATGCGCCCAAAGCAAACTAAGGCGTGTACTCAATTGGCGTAAAAGCC
>CAILAO010001079.1 GCA_903832105.1 uncultured Pseudomonadota bacterium
AGGTGGTCGTCTTTTTGATTTCGTATTCAGGTTTACCCTGATAGTCGTGATTTCCAAGGACAGGGAAGAAAGTGGCAGTCTGTAAACATGGGGTACCGTACGGTTTAATCAGTTTTTCCTGCCATTGGGGATCATCGATTGCCGAGACACCATGCTGTAGGAAGTTATCTCCCAACAAAAGGAGGCCGTTGACCCCTCCTACTTTGTTGCAGCGTTCTTCCATTGCGAGGGCAACTTTCATTTGCTTGTCATCACCCGTTCCATAGTCTCCGAGAGCGAAGAAGCGAAGAGAAGGACCTGAACGAATCTCTTCCACGACCAAGCCAGATTTGACTTTCGGGGAGGCATTCCACCACCAAAAAACCACAGAAATAACGATGAGGAATGTTAACGCAAGCCAATTTGGAATGGTTTTGAAGTTCATATTCGAAACAATCTACCTCATAGTTTTCATTCGAGTTAGATATATCCATTCCCAAAGGAATACACAACAAAAGACCGCCCAGGCAAAAAAAGTCCGCAACTTGCTAGAAGTTGCGGACTTTATCGAAAGGGGAAGAATTCCGCAGAGCCGTTTCTTCACTATTCAGCTAGGAAGAACTGCAGAACACCGTAAAGGTTTTGTGAGATCTCTATACTGTTTTGAGGCGGAGTGAAGTTGACTTTAGCCGTAGGTTCGTTGCCCCAATATCCATAAAGGCTATAGGGATCCGGTAGCGTGACAGCATCAACAGCGTCAAGCTTTTCAAAGCGTTCACTTACTGGAATCAATTTAATGGCCTTGGGTTCTGAAGCTTGGGAGGTCCAGTGGATGACTTGAATCTTGCGGCCTGTAGCGACTATGCCAAGGAATGAACCGTCTTGCTTTGCAATGACGTCTATGAGGTTCGCGCGATCACTAGAAGTAAGCGAAATAGTATGCGTAATTTTTAGGAAGCTTGCGTTTTGATCGACTGAAAGGGTCACTAGATTGTGGAGCTGAGAACCGCTGCGGCTAAAGCTATGACGCCAATAGTCAGATGCACGCTCTTCGTTTTCAAAGAAGATAAAGCTACTTGAACCGATCTTTTTCATACTATTTGGTGATACATCTCTTAAATCATACTGATCTTTCAGTGAGGCAACGTTATTAGAAACTTTCAGCGCCGCAAGAGACGTCTCAGAAATGGCTCTATAGAATATGTTTTCTTCCTTATCACCCCAATGCTGCTCGACAATATCAACAAGGCGCGTGTCGTTCGTTACGACGGATGAACCGCCACTAAGAATGGCAACGATCTCACCCGGAATGTTGATTGAGGTCTTGCAGCTTGCCTCTGCTGTAGCGGTGTTCAAGGCTACAGGTGTCAAAAAATTACGCTCATACTTAAGATTTTTTCGGGTCGGATCGTCGATCATCTCCTTAAAGGTTAGATAAAGATCGTTATCGAATAGTCTGAGTGTAATAGTCTGCTTGTTTTCAAGAGGACAACCAGTGACTTTCACGTCTTCTTTCACGAGTCCAGTACTTTGAAGATTCAGCATGCTGATAGAAAAACCACTCAGGACGAGGATGCGATCCACTTCGATCTCAGTAAGAGACATACTGGTGTGATTATTATAACCACCCCAGAACGAGCCGCCAACTTTAGATTCGCTGAAGTTTGGCTCGTAGGAATATCGATGTTCCTGCTCCCAAGACGTTTTTGAAATGACTTCGAGGGTGTCAGCGCGTTCCCCGGTGACTCTTAAAACATAGACGCCAAATACGTCAAAAACGGTGTAGCGAAGGTTTTCGTCGCTAGATGTCACGGTTTTTGTGGTGTGGGTCATAAGAACGAGTCTGCCGTCAGAGGTCAATATGTGCGCCGCATAGTTGCCGTCAAGTGTCACTTCACTGAGAGCGGACGGCCTTTCTTCGTCAGCTCGATTGATTGAGACAAGTCTGAGCGTGAGTTTTGGGGATGCTTCATAAGAATACCAGTCGTCCTCAGAAATGAGTTGAAGACCACGAACAGGAGTTGTTGGGAGCGTGATATAGGCTGTGATATTTCGAGCGAGTTCTAAGATGTTAATGGCTTTTACGGT
Organism: uncultured Pseudomonadota bacterium; assembly: GCA_903832105.1. Lineage (GTDB taxonomy): Bacteria > Bdellovibrionota_B > Oligoflexia > Oligoflexales > CAILAO01 > CAILAO01. Next base: position 2,068 of record CAILAO010001079.1, read on the forward strand.
GTCATTCGGACTACCGATAGTACCAGCAATATCAAATGTACCAAGTGCTTTATCCGAAAAAGAGTTGACTTTGTCGATTTCGGGATTATTGAAGACGCGGCGCAACCAGCCTTGATGACCCAAAACCAATCCACCTTCTGCGAAAATGGAATCATATTTCCCTTCGAGGGCTTTGCTGAGATCAAATCCGATAAGTTTGCCGCCGCTGACGTAACGATTATCTTTCGTAGTATAGACTTGGAAAAGAATCGTTCCTTGCCCATGATCCGAAAAACGAGTTTCGACAAACTTGTCGCGATCATTGAAATTGGTCCACATGTGTGAATCTTTAAGGCTCATTTGAGAAATGGGTTCGACCTTGACTTTTGTTCCCGCGGTGGAGGACGTACTCATGACCTCAAAAAGAAGAGCTTGCGGGAAACGCTTCTCAGATTCGTTATTGACGCTCGGGATCACCCAACCAAGGCCTAGAATAAATTCACGGCCCATATAAGTGAATGGAATTGAACGCTGGACCCAACCTTCAAATTGCGTGCGGCCAAGATATGGAACGTCTTTTTCTGGAGCGGAGATATCAAACACGTCAAGTGGGTCAATATAATTTTGAGGAACCCAGAATACGTAGAGTTTGTCATCGGAATAACGAACGTCCTGAAGACTCGCATTGAGACCCTGAGTGTCGCCGACGGTGATGACGGTGTCAGCAAGCATCTTTCGGATGCGGCCATTTTCGAGTGCTTCAAAACGGCCAGCAATAGCATTCTCAGCGTCTTTCGCAAGATTGGTACGTGCGGTTTCGAGGGCATCATCAAGGGCATCACCAGAGAATTCCAGTGAGAGTTTCTTTTTGGATCGCTCAAACTCTCGATCGATCCAAAGTCTTCTATATTCGGCTTCCTTGGTGTCGAGGATTTCTGAATTTTGAGTTGGAAAACGGAATGTCTCGACAGCGATGCGCATTTTCTTATTTGTATCGTTTTCTGGCCAATAGTTGCTGGTGACGATGAGGGTGCTATTTTTAATGTGGGTTAAAGAACGTTCACGAATTTGACCTTTTGCGTTTGCGACCATAACCGGTGCGATCATTCCATTGGGATCTGAAATGTCGATAACTTCAACAGCGCTCACGCGATCCCACCAGTCCCAGCGGCTTTTTGCGAGGATGGCAACGAGGTAGTACTTATAGGAATCGCCGTCTTTGATTTCGACGATATTCATGTTTTCGCGGCCACTAACTGCAAGGACCAGATCTTGCTCTGCAATTTTTTCGACGCCAGCGGCTTTGATGCGGAAGGAAAAGACGCGGCCTTTCGATTGCTCCGTTGAGGAGCTTTGACCATTCCAATAACCTTCTGGATAGACGCTGGTGGCGACATAAAGGACATCGCCGACCATCCGAGAATCAGCCATCTCGCCTGAGAACTCAAGAACTTCCTGAATGAGGGGCTTTTGGAGATCGCTTACGTTGTAAACAACGATGCGACTCTTGCGATCTTGATAAGAGGAATAGTTTCCCGATTCGTCATACCATACGCGTTCGAGAACGAGAATCATATCAGTCGAAGGGAAGTAGTACATGTTTTCAGGCCAATTCCCTGTAGCAGCGACGCGTCCTAGGATTTTCGGGGCTTGAGGGCCATTTTCGTAGCTTACGATTTGAAGTCCACGATAATTATTGAGGAGGAAGAGAGTTTTGGAACCCTCTTTGCCAATTTTGAAGATGTCGGATTCTTGAATGGCACGTTGTCCAGAGGGCACTCCAGATTTGCTTCGTTCGCCGTTCTGGTAAGACGGGAAGTCGCCATAGTAGTACGAGTTGACAGGATTAAGGAACGATGTTTGCCCCTCATAACGCGAGAGTTGCGTTTCGATGGATGATTCTTGGCCGAGTTTGGGGGGCGGGTTAAAGACGGATGAGTCTTGCAGTTTGCTCGATGTTGAGCGGGAACAACTTGTCGTAAAGATCATCATCAGGATTCCAGCTAAGGCTGGAACGCACGCTAAAGTGCTCTTGAAGGCGATTTTGTGTGACATAGTGAACTCCTTTCACATCAAAATTCGAACATTTAAAACACAAAAATTACTGTGCAGAAAACACGGGCCAGACAAGTTCACGGTATTCGTTGACGATCATTTTTCTTAGTCGGTCTAACGGTACAACCATGAGATTTGCCTTTTCTAAAAGCAACGCTAAAATAAAGGCAGACAGTTGCTATGAGCAAATAACGCGCGATAACACCCCATAGAAGAAATTTTCAGAAGATTGGTCATTGGAGCCGCCTTTCATTAGGGTTGCTGGGGGGGCTGCCAGAGGTCGCATCAGGATCGTTATCAAGTGTAACGTTTTTATTTTCGATTTTCTTTTGTAGTGGAAATAAACTGACAGACAGTTGATAAACTCGCTCTTGGTTTCCTGATTCGAGAAATTGGCAGAGTGAATCCATGAATTCATCGATGAGCTGCTTCGCGATCGGAAGTTTCGATTCTTCTATAGCCATCGTCATGCCTGTCGATGAGCGTTCTTCAATAGGATCGTTTTCGACCGAGTACTTTGCCTTATTTAGGATCTGAATTTGATGCTTAATATGAGCGGGACTTGTTTTCATAATGTCGCCGGTGGTTACGATTTTATTCGTCTTAACGATGCGGCCATTTTTATTTTCGATAAGACCAACGGAAAGAAGTCGGTCAACAGCCATCTTGGCTTCCATCACTGCAATACCGAGATTTTTAGCAATCCACCGTGCATCAGATTGGAATCCTTTAGTCTGACAGAGTTCTAAGATCGCATAGTGATACCAATCGCTGATAACGCGAAAAACGGCACCGTCCAATTCGCGAATTTGTTTTTTTTCGAAATGAAGAACATCTTTTCGCATGCGCTGAAGCGATCTCTTCTGTTGTTCTTGCACGACAGAATTCAAAAAAACAGTTCGTGTATCGGTATTCATAGGAAGCCGAGACATGACTTTCTGCGCTGTTTTAAGAGAAAGGGGTTTCTTTGCGGATAAAATTTTCGAAAGTCCCGTTGGATCGATCTGGAGTGCTTTGGCAAAAGCTCGAAGAGAATATCTCGGATTAGACTCTGTTCTTCGCACTAGTTCATCTTTGAGGTAAGTTCTGTAAAATGATTCTGTCATACAAATCTCGCTTCACCCGTAAGTAAGTTCAGGTCAAACGACTTCGATTTTCAAAGGCACGAGAAGCTCTGACTCGTACCTGGTTCGCATACCTACACCTTTCGAAGCCACATGACAAGACTCTAAAATCCACAAACTGTAGTCAAGCGAGAACTACACTGGCCGGCCAACCTACTGAATTATTGGGGTAAAAAATATTCTATGCTGTTGATGCTGCGTGACGAGAGTCCTTAAGTGTGGTCAAAGTGGCGGTCAAACATTTGAAATCGATGTCTATGATTTTAAATTGAGCACAGCCCCGAGTGCAAATTACATATTTGCTTCAACCCATACCTTAAAATCAGCAATCATGCGTCTAATTTCCTGTCTCGTGAAGGGCTCTTTAAAACTAAGGTCTTCATATCTTCCGATGGTTCCATAAGGGGTCAGAGCATCAAATTTTGTAAAATGGGTGGGGAGTGCATATTCAGTATCGGCTAACAAATCCATGAGTTCTCTAATATTGTGAGTTTTACCGAAGCGAATCCCATTTTTTGAAAGAAGGGCTTTTAAAAGCTTTTCAACGGCTTGTTGAGCATGAAAATAGTAAATCGAGACACTTATTTCTCCATCGTCTGCGATCTTATTTAGCAAAATGATGTCTTCAGTTGCCTTCCTTATAAAAGAATTCGCAATCTCAAGATGCTTCTTTGTCATATAAAACCCGACCCTCCAACTCTATTTCACAATAAATATGCCCTGCTGTGCCCTTCCAATAGTCGAATTCATCACGAGTCGTCACTAAAACGTCAGCATAAATCTTTGAATCCCAAAGAATACGACTAAGTCTTAATGTTTCTTCTGATTTATCTTTTAAAGAATCCTTAATGACCAATAAATCAATATCGCTATC
>CAILAO010001080.1 GCA_903832105.1 uncultured Pseudomonadota bacterium
GTACTGAATGGCACTGGGTTAAGGCTAAAATCCTTGAAAGACTTAGACTTAATCATTGTCATAATCTTACTGACTTAAACGTGATCTCTTTCGGAAAACTTTTACTTGATCAACTACACTTCGTCGTATCTCTCGTAGAAGTTTTAGCGAAAAAGCTCAAGCTTCAAGAAATAGATCACGTTTAAGTCTCAAGTTTCAAGTCTATGTCTATGAGGACGTATACGTAAACCCAGTGCCATTCAGTACGGCCCCTACTTCTGAAAAACAATCTGCTCGCCGTCAAGATCTGCGACAACACTCCCGCCATGAACCAGCGGCCCAAAAAGCAATTGCTCCGCAAGAGGTTGCTTGATTTTCTCTTGAATGAGGCGATAGAGAGGCCTTGCGCCGTATGCTGGATCGAAGCCTTTATCTGCGATCCAATGTCTAGCCTTGTCAGTGATGATGAGCGTTACTTTTTTCGCCGCAAGTCGATCTTGGATTTCACGAATAAATTTGTCGACAATAAGAAGCACCGTTTCCTTGCCAAGTGAGGCAAATGTGACAATGGCATCAAGACGATTACGAAACTCGGGAGAAAAGATCGTTTTTACGGCTTCCGTTTCACCTTTTTCCGTCGTTCCGATACGTCCAAAACCGATAAACCCTTGCGTGAGTTCACGAGCGCCAGCATTGGTCGTCATAATCAAAATAACATTTCTCATATCCGCTTTGCGACCGTTGGTATCCGTAAGCGTACCGTGATCCATAACCTGAAGAAGAATATTATGAAGATCTGCATGAGCCTTTTCGATTTCATCGAGAAGGAGGACAGAGTGAGGATTTTGATGGACTGCGTCCGTTAAGAGGCCGCCCTGGTCATAACCAACATAGCCTGGAGGCGCGCCAATGAGGCGCGAAACGGTATGGCGCTCCGCGTACTCACTCATGTCAAATCTTAAAAAAGAAATGCCAAGTTGTGACGCGAGTTGTTTTGCGACTTCGGTTTTACCAACTCCCGTCGGTCCCGCAAATAGAAAACTTCCAATAGGTCTCTCGGGCGCTCCAAGTCCTGCGCGTGACAGTTTAATAGCTGAGACAACTTTTTTAAGTGCCTCGTCTTGGCCAAAGATGACACCCTTGAGGGAGTTTTCCAGGTTTCCAAGAGCCTGCTTGTCAGTTGCAGAGATTTTTTCCGGGGGAATCCGCGCCATCTTGGCAACAATTTCCCGCACATCGTTTACCGTCACTGTCTTTCGTTTTTTAGAAGAAATAGGTGTTTCTGCGTCCTGCTTCGGGTCGCGTTTAAGGGAATAGGAAGCGCCAACCTCATCAATCACGTCGATCGCTTTATCGGGAAGTTTCTTATCACGAAGATATTTTGCGGAAAGTCTAACGGCTTCTTCGAGGGCTTCTTGATTATATTTCACTTGGTGAAAATCTTCATAGCGTTCTTTTAACCCTTTGATGATCTTGATCGCTTCGTCAATGGTTGGTTCATCCAAGTCTATTTTTTGAAAGCGTCTCGCCAGCGCTTGATCGTGTTCAAAATGATTACGGTATTCTTTGTAGGTGCTGGATCCTATACAACGGAGTGCCCCCGATGCCAATGCAGGTTTTAAGAGATTTGAAGCATCTAACGTTCCCCCGCTTACCGCTCCTGCTCCGATGACCGTATGGA
>CAILAO010001081.1 GCA_903832105.1 uncultured Pseudomonadota bacterium
ATCAATTGGGTGGCGGCTTGCGCCGTCATGTGGGTTTCATAATATAATGATAATTGCCTTCTGGATAACTTCAAAAGTTACTCCCTGATAAACCGCCCTGCGGGGCGTGGGTCGCTAATTTCCAATCTTTTTCTCTTTCTTGGTTAGAATTTCAGACATGTTCTTAAAATAATCTTCCTCAAAACTATCAAGAAAATTAGCATTTTTTATCCTGTCCGCCTGTCTTGAGGAAAAAACGTGTATATTTTCTACTCGACCTCTCCTGATCATTTGTTCGGTAACAATATCTACAGTCTCCCATGCTGCCTTTGTCAGGGCTTCATCATATTTTTGAAGTGCCAAGTCTATTAAATAATTGCGTATTGCCACTTTTTCATCTGACAAGTTAACACTCCAGAAGAGCCGTGATAACGAACGCTTGTCTGTGTCAATACCCGCAACCAGATCAACTAATTGAATAAACCCCAAATTTGACATAATGGCATTTGCACAACGTTCTAAATTAGGCCCCGTGCACAAACTCATCAATCGTCTATCTGCGGTAACAAATATTGGTTTCAGTCCCATTTTAAGATCAAGGAATAATCTGGCTAATTGAGCTGCTTCGTGTTCAATTAATATAGAAGCTTTCGGTTCCTCATATTTACTATTATTACGCAGAGTTTCTTCATACTTAATCTCTAGAGCCTCTTTCATTTCATGATAAAGCAGGATTTCAGCGTCATTTTTGTACCGCAAACTAACAGGGTTTATCCCCCGCTTTTGTAAGTAACCCGATAGACTCTCTTCATTGTTATACGGCGCTATCCTGTTCAGAAATTCATTAAATGGAATAACATGAGATTTCTTATCGACATAGCTTGCATAGGCCCCAATATAAACATTTGTATTAATTGAGCTGTAAAATAATACGTAATTACGAAGTTTCTCGACATTCTCTAATCCATTCGATCTTACCTGCTCTATGGCCAATCTTCTGTGACTGACAATTTCATTAAGAAATTCTTCAGCAATGCATACCCTTACGATATTCCCGTCACGTGCTGCCTGTTGTTGTAATTTTATAATCGCATCATTATACACAGAACTATAAGGATGACCGTCAATAATAGCCGGCATCAAGACATTCGAATCTAAGTAAATGTTTTCAGGAATTAAAAGTGTATTTGATTTAGCTAAATGAGAATTTTTTAATACCAGTTCAACACCAAACGAAACGCGTCCGATATCTAATAACATTGCTGCTTCTGCTACATTTGGATGCCGAAATAAATCAAGCATTGCATTGGCAATTGCTCGTGATTCTCTATCGCTCACGCCTTTCAGAATCGAACTAAGTAAAATCTGAATTTGGTCCCACGCATCAAAATCGGTGGATGAACCTCCCCCCGCAAAATGTGCACCTAGGTCCCATCCTCGTATTAAAAAAATCTTATTAAGAGTGGTATTAATTGCAGTCTTCAGTCTGTCTCCAATATCTAGTCCTTCTCTGACTCTTAGTCTGTTCAACACACTTTCTATGAGAGATTCCATTGCTATATTAAAGTATTGTTTATCATCTACACTACACCTATATAATTCTTTATCCTTGGAACATAATCCCTTGTCTATCAGTCCGATCGTAGCATCCCGCACAAAAGAATCTAAATCAGTCTCGGACAATGTTATATATTGTTTCAAAGATTCTACTAGTATGTTTCTTGAAATACCTGCGGCCCCAGAGTCAAATATTAACTGGGAAATGATACCTTCAGCAATGATTTTCAATAATGGTTCAGCTCTGTTCCCTATCGCTAACCTTGAATAACAACTCGCAATAAACCGTCCAAGACCTGGGATAGATTCGATCATATTTGGTGCCTTGCGGGGCAATGTCCTTATTGATCGCTGTGCATTTTTTATACTTTCCCAAAGAACCACATGATTGTTATCAGCATCATAAACTATAACTTCAACATTATATTTAGCTAGTTCGCTATTAAGCTTTGGATCACTATTCGAGGGAATCAAGGCCACATGCAATTGCGGGTATGGTTTCGGTAATTCTTTCATGAGTTCGAAGACTTTCAAAATCGCGGGATCCAGGAATGAATATCCAACCCAGAAACAACTGTATGTAGTGAAAATATGCATTAAAAATGATCGATAACTTGGATTTTGAAGGACATTCCTATAATCATCATTATCTAAAACAATAGTTCCTGGAATTTCTGCCCTCCCGTGAATTCTGGCAATGTAAAAATCTGTCCAATAAATTGCCTGTTTCATCGATTCATCGCCGAGCTCTACAAATTGTGGTGATTTTAGCTTTAAGCCGGACCCTTCC
>CAILAO010001082.1 GCA_903832105.1 uncultured Pseudomonadota bacterium
AGCTATTAGAGGAGATGAAGAGAAAAGGAAAAAATTTACCCATTATCATGCTTACCGCATCCAGTGACGCGAAGAGCGCGGTAAGGGCAATGAAATTAGGCGCATATGACTACATCACGAAGCCATTTGATAACGAAGAGTTGGTCCTCGTCATTAAAAAAGCCCTTCACACCCAATATTTAAGCCGGGAAGTGGATTTTCTGAGAAAGAAATTGGGGCAGGCACCTACGATAGAAGAGGTGATGGGAGAAAGTCCAAGGATAAAACAGGTCTTAAAGCAGGTTGATATCATCGCGCCCACAAATATGACCGTGATACTTCAGGGAGATAGCGGTACAGGGAAAGAAGTGATAGCGAAGATGATACATGAGAAGAGCTTGCGCAAAGACAAGCCTTTCGTCGCGATAGACTGTGGAGCTATACCCGATACGTTAGTTGAAAGCGAACTCTTCGGTTATGAAAAGGGTGCTTTTACCGGGGCCGAAGAACGGAAAGATGGTAAGTTTGAACAGGCCGGTGGCGGCACTCTGTTTTTTGATGAGATTACTAATATTCCCAATAGCATACAGATGAAACTCCTGAGAGCTGTTCAGGAAAGAAAATTTCAACATTTGGGCGGCAAAAGAGATATCAGTGTAGACGTGCGAATAGTAGTGGCAACGAACATCAACCTTTCCGAAGCCGTACAGATGGGTAAATTTAGAGACGACCTTTTTCACAGGCTGAACGAGTTCCATATAAACCTTCCGCCTTTAAGGGAAAGAAAAGAAGACCTTCCCGTTTTAATTAAATATTTTTTGGATGAAGCGATGAGAGAGCTTGATAAAAAAGTGAATGGTTTTTCAATGGAGGCTATGAAATTCCTACTCGATTATCACTGGCCCGGTAATGTGCGGGAACTAAAAAACGCAATCAAACGGGCGGTTCTTTTGGCCGATTCTAAGGAAATCACCCCCGCATGCCTCTCCTTAAATAATGGCACCCACTCCGCGCAACCCCAGCCGCTAATGCCCAATACGAACGAAGGCGCTTCGATCAAAGAGATGAAGAAAAATGCTGTAAAAGAGGTCGAAGAGAAGATGATTAAAGAGGCCCTTGCTAAAGCAGGTGGCAACAAGACCAAGGCCGCCAGGATCCTCAAGATAGACCGCGTGACCCTCTATTCCAAGATAAAAGAGTTTCAGATACAGTAATCTTCGTAGAGAAATAGGGAAAAGTTTGAAGAGATGGCGAAACGTACCAAATGAATAACCAATCCGAGTCGTTTTTGCACAAAAGTGGCGAGAAATGATTGAAGCGACGGAAGTGCTTTTTGTAATGACAATTCTATGGAAGTTCAAGCCGCTGTATTTGCCGGTATGGATAAGATCACGTTTCTTGATATTAAAAAATTTAAGGGCAACATTTTCAACTTGCGTCGACAAGCTGAGACATATATTCAAGAACACATCAAATGGCGCGCTGATTTATTTGGAAGCCGTCGTAAAGAGATTCCGGAAATCCCAGTTAGGGCGTTTTCCGAAGCCATTGGTAATTCGCTTTGTGATAGGGATTACATGAATCCAAAGGGCAGCGAAGCCACTATTTTTAAAGACAGAATTGAGATTTATAATCCCGGCACTTTTCCTGATGAACTGGCACCGGAAGATTTTATCAAAGGAGATGGGTATTCCATTCTTCGGAACCCCTTGATCGCTGAAACAATGTATTTGTCTGCTGATATTGAGAAGTTGGCGAGTGGGCTTAAGAGAATACATGATGAGTGTACTGCCGTTGGAATCAAGGTTGAATTCAAACGCGTTAAAACAGGATTTGTCGTTTCTTTTCATCGTCCGAGGTGGAAAGAAGGAGAAGGGCTTGAGGTCGGTGGTCAGGCAGGCGGTCAGAAAACAGTGGAGAAAACTGTGGAGATAACTGTGGAGAAAATTTTGACTTTAATTAAAGAGAATCCACAAATTACGCAGAAGAATCTTATGATTAAGACTGGTCTAACCCGTCGCGGTGTTGAGTGGAATTTAAAGAAGTTAAAGGACGCCGGTCGTATTAGCCGAATCGACCCTGATAAAGGCGGGCATTGGAATTCTCAGAGTTAACGCATGGTAGTCAATCATCAAAGCACTCGAAGTTTCAGGCAATAAAATAAGAAATGAGTGCCCCCATTCTATTAACAATCCCACATCATCTCAAAAACCGTAATAAAATCCCTACAAAAGCGTAAAAAGAGTTTTACATTATTTGCTGTCATTGCGCAATAACAGCTTGATATAGCGTATGGCACGTTTGTTGCGTTATAAATTAGTCAGAAGCTATGCATATTATTTCCACATGCGGTAGTAGAGCAAGCTTAAGGAGGCGCCAAATGTATAAAAGCGAGCTGTTCCAGAATGTCACAAATATGCTGGATATGAGGCATTACAAAGGCATGATGAAGAATATTAAGGCGGCGGCATACGGTAGAAGATACTACTGTGAATTTGGCAACGCAAACCATGATTCTACGACTAAGAGATCCCACCGTTCGTCCTGAAAGAGGGTGGTGATTATGAAACATAAACTATTACAACAAAAAAAGAGATTAGAGGAGATAGTTAAAAAAAAGAATTTTACTATGCGCCAGGCGGCTGCTGTGGAAGAAGCTAAAAAGCATCTGGATCAGGTAATAAAAATACTAAAGGGATTAGGGCATTAAAGAACCGTAAGCAAATTCCCGCAAAAGCGTAGAAAGAGCCTTGCATATATTATATGAGCTAAAATGAAAGTAAGCCTGCAGTCACTAAATAAGCCCAAAGTTATATATCCCACACTTTTTGCTTTGCTGATCGCCAGCGCCTATCTTTATACGCTTAAAGAAGGGGAAAAGACGCTGAGAATAAATACCCAGAAACAGCTTGCCGAGACCGTGCAGAAAAAAATA
>CAILAO010001083.1 GCA_903832105.1 uncultured Pseudomonadota bacterium
AAGAGCTCTTATAATAGGAAGGCCAAAAAGCGAGCTTCACCTGGGGACTCCTACCGGAAAAGCCCTATTGCTCTATAGCGGGGCTTGACATTATTATACTTTGAATGCAGAATATGTCCCACGGAGACACATTATGACGTTAAAACATAACATTCAAAAAACGCTAGGCTCCAAGGCGGCTTCCCTGATCGCGGCTCTCTACGAAGGGAAGCATCCGATCTTCAGGTTAAAAGATGTGCAAAAGATCCTGGCCGTTGGAAAACCTTCCGCCACAAACTTCGTCAGAAAGCTCGTCAACAGGGGGGTTGCATCAAGACTGAAACCTGGACTCTTTATCCTGGTCCCCTTTGAGTTGGGCAAAGAACGCGAGTATTTGGGAGAACCCCTGATCGCCGCACGTGAGATTGCCGGCGGCAAGGGATATTATTTTTCTCATGGTAGCGCGATGCAAATCCATCAAATGCTGACACAGCCCCAGTTACTTGTTTACGCTTCGGTACTCAAGCCCCGGCGCCCTGTTCATGTGCTCGGCGCTGAGTTCCAGTTCATTCACACGCCCAAGAAATACTTTTTTGGCTTCACTGATCATTGGGCTACCAAAGAGATGCAGGTAAAAGTGAGTGACCTTGAGAAAACGGTGATTGACGGCCTAAGGCAGCCTGAATATTGCGGAGGTTTGACCGAGGTCGCAAAAGGTCTTTGGATGAGGCGCCAAGACATGAACCCCGACCGTTTAATAGAATACGCGAAAAAAACAGGGATCGGGGCCGTGATCCGCAGATTAGGATATTTAATGGAACTTTACAAGATCGGAACCGCTCAAAACATAGACGCGCTTCGTGACTTGCTTACGGAGACTTATATGCGTTTAGACCCACGCTTGCCTACCGAAGGAAAATTCCTGAGCCGCTGGAGATTGCAGCTCAATGTATCCCCGGAAGAGCTTTTAGCCGTCGTGAGGACCTAACCCGTGATCCCCCAACGCAATCTCTCATTACTCTCCAATGAACTCGCCCGCAAAGGCGGGCGCCGAATCCCGGAAGCTGTGCTCGAACGCGATTATTGCCTTTCCTGGTTTCTCGTGGGCTTATCGCAAAGCAGTCTGCGGGAGATCCTGCTATTTAAAGGCGGTACCGCGATCAAGAAATGTCATATCGCTGATTACCGTTTTTCCGAAGATCTTGATTTCACTTTTCTAAAAGAGGTCCCATTCGAGAGGGTCCAGGAAGGTCTCGGCGAAGTGTTCTATAAAATCGAACAGCAATCGGGTATTAAATTCAATTTCAGCCGTCTTGACCGGCACGCCCATCAAAACAGTCATACCTTTTTCCTGGGCTACGAAGGCCCTTTGCCGGCCATAGCTCCCAAAGAAGTCAAAGTAGACATCACGATCCGTGAACGGATCGTATTTCCGCCGCAAGAGAAACCGGTACTCGCAGAATACGCACAGTATGAGGATATCCCAAAGGATTCCAAGGTGCTGGTGTACTCTCTCGAAGAAATAGCCTCTGAAA
>CAILAO010001084.1 GCA_903832105.1 uncultured Pseudomonadota bacterium
AAGTGCCCTTTTTTATTAAATCGTAGATTGATTTTACTCGTATACTGCCTGTGAGCCGAACTAAACGCTTCAGTAAATCTGTATTCTTTTTGCGGACTCGCAACAATGTGAACATGATTGTCCATTAGGCAATAAGCAAAATAGTCTATCTCGAATAAATTTCCCGCAGTGTAAAGGAAATTAAGGAAATTGAGGTATTGAATCCGATCGTCTTTATTAAGAATAATTCTCATTGAGCGAACACCACGTTGAGTGATGTGATGAGGAATGCCAGGAAGAACAACGAGTGCCAATCGAACCAAAACCATCCATAAAAAATAACGAATACAAAAAAAAGATCATGTCATCCATGGGCAATTGGGATCAGTGAGAAGTCCCTTTTCTAAAGTTCACGATTTTCAGCCTCGCGGTTTGGTTTGGAGATGAGGCTTTTTTAAACAAGAGTATCGCTATTTCCTCATGCGACTAGTCAGATACTTCAACAAGCTTGATCTTCTACCATCTTTGAAAATTGTTTTGTCCAAAAAATCTTTAAACTCAATTTTTCTAACTCTATCAGCCTTCACTTTTCCCCTGTCCAATATCAAAAGTGAACCTATTACAGCCCAGTCATCCGTACAGTAACGTTGAGTACACCAGCAGTAATCTGGATATAGTTCGCGCTGCAAGTCGAATTTTGGATTTATTGTTGTCCTAATGCGATTTTGGAGTTCGATGTTTTTATCGAGGCCCTTTATCCACAGCGCACAGATCACAGCCGGGCGGCATTTTTCGTCCAAATCCACAAACAAAATCAAAGAAGGCGCATCCTTTTTATAGGCCTTGAATTGTCTTACCCCCGGTGGAATAAGTCTAAAAGTAGACGCCCAGTCCTCTTTTTTCTTTTTGGCCTTGGTTAACGTGTCTTTGTGGAAATACCTCTTGATATTACCATTATCTATGACTTCAATTAGGGGCTTTAGCACGCGATTTGCAGAACGATCTACTTCCTGCGCCAACGCGCTTATCTCTCGATATTGCTTTGGAGAGATCAACGATTTTCCAATTTGGTAGTTTAACCTTCTGAGAGAGCCAAAGTCGAGATAACATAATGCCGGCGCAGGCTGGGAGTTAAAATACCACTCAACTGCATCATAGGTGCCAATTTCAACCTTTTTCATATTTTCATAGCTCCTGTTAGAAGTAATAGGTACGCTTCAATTTCTGCTTGCGTCCAGCTAGCACACGAAGGAATAAGTGATTTTGAAAATGTTTCTAGATAGCAGGAAACGAAATCACGCCAAGAGATAACTTTCGTTATCTCTTGGCGTGATTTCGTTTGTGAAAAAATCTTGCGATTACTTTCTCTGTTGGGTTTAGGCGATACCAACAAAAAATAGCGCTGGCTGGGTTCGGCTGAAACAAGCCACTTCGAATACTTTTCTTCTTGGTCAGAGCTAAATTCAGTACTTTCCCGAGTTTTCAATTCAATTGCTAACTCATGTTTCCCATCGCTTATGTACAGGTCAATTTTTAGGCTACCAAAAACGCACTCTGCGATAGGATAAATTCGCGAATGTTGATCATAGTCTAGTGAGAATAATGAAAATATCCTTTCAAAAACCTTAATGCGCCATTGATCCAATTCATCATCTAAAAGCAAGTTTGCTACAATTTCATGTGCAACTCGTTCCCACCGCTCGCCACCAGCAACCCTGAAGAGGGGCGATGTTATACTCCTTTGAATCTTCTTCATCTGAACAATCCTGATGTTTTCAAAGAGAATGTTGGCGGCTTGTTTCACGTATTCCAACACATGTACAAGTGCAAAATCGCATTTGCTAGATCGACTTTTGTCGCTGTCATTGTTGGAAAAAAGGCTAGGAACATTTTCCATCGAATCAATATTGAATGGCTCAAAATTCCAGAGGTGTATATCTTTCAATGAAGAGAGCCTCAATGTTAGTTGAGCGAGCAAGTAAATCCCATCCTATTTTATCTTACCTCCAAGTGCGCGTCAATTTACACAACTTCTGTCATCTGTCATAGTTAAATGAAACTAACTGACAATAACGTCCACAGCGATGCAATTATCGGATTATGCGAAAAACAGGCACGGAGCAACGGCGACGGTACCAATCATCTTCGACCCAGCCTGTCGTTCATTCACTTCGCTGTTGGTTAATAAATCTTAATCAAATCAAGGGGTCACATATAAAAAAAGGGAAAAAAAAGGGGACGCCTCACTAATCCCGGACCTCGAGCTTATTAACTTTGCAGCTATTTTGAACCTCTTTTGAAAAATTGGAGTTTTTTTTCTCGACAG
>CAILAO010001085.1 GCA_903832105.1 uncultured Pseudomonadota bacterium
ATTGCGTTTTTGGTTTGAATCATTTCACGCAACTTATCAAATTATTATTAGCTTGATCAATGGTTTCGTGTCATCTTGACCACCAACTTGCGCTAATACCCGATAATAGAATAACCAAACAATATATTTCACAAACCCAACTCTTTTTGTTATGCTTTTCTTGAGGGTTAATGATAGGAGGGTTTGTTATGGAAAATCAAGAACTGAATTTAGCAACATCGGTTTCTGTATTCGCTGAAGAAGAATCGGCTATATCGTTCTTGGAAAATAAAAGATGGCCCAACGGTCCAATTTGTCCATTCTGTGGTGGTGACAAGATATATTCTCTGAAAGCAAAATCTGAATCCGTAAAACCTGTGAGACGTGGGGTTCATAAATGCGCCGAGTGTCGTAAGCAATTCACTGTTCGTATCGGAACCGTCTTTGAAAATTCACACATCCCTCTTAACAAATGGTTGATGGCTGTTCATTTGATGACAAGTAGTAAAAAGGGGGTTAGCTCGTTACAATTGAGCCGTGAACTTGGGATTACGCCTAAATCAGCATGGTTTCTAACTCGCAGGATTAGAGAAGCCATGTCTGAGAAGTCAGGAAAATTGGTTGGTGTCGTTGAAGTAGATGAAACCTATGTTGGCGGTAAGCCGAGGAAAGACAATAAAGAAGATGGTCCGAAGAATAAAAGTGTTCGTGGAACTGAAAAGACACCTGTCATGTCTTTAGTTGAGAGAAATGGAGATGCCTTCTCAAAACCAATAGAGAGAGAGTTGATGCCAAAACACTCAAAGGAACGATCAGGCAATTGGTTGATAGAGAATCAACAATTATGACTGATGAATGGAAATCCTATATCGGTATTGGTAAGGACTTTTCCTGTGGTCATCATGTCGTGAAACATAGTGACGGAGAATTTACCAAATGTAATATATTCACAAACACAGTTGAATCTTACTTCGCTCTCCTAAAGCGAGCAGTAATGTGGATTTTTCATCAAGTTTCCAAGCAACATCCGCAAAGATACTGCGCCGAATTCTCATTCCGCTGGAATCATAGAAAAGTTAGTGACGGGGAGTGTATGTTTGCTGCTATAAAAGGGGCTATTGGAAAGCGATTAACTTATAGAAAAATTGTTGGATATAATCATCGTTTGGTTTTTTAGGGACAGGGAATCCATCTTGAGTCATTTAGAAAAATATATTCGGGAGTTAAGAGAATGTCATAGGTTGGGACATGAGACATCGTTTTATGGCAAATTAGAAACTCTTATTAATGAGATAGGGAAGGAGTTGAGTCCTAAAGTAAAATGTATCATTAACCCCAAGAACGTAAATTCAAATTTTCCTGATGGTGGCTTTTTTACTGAAAACCAAATCCGAAATCTAACTATTGATATTTCTACACTTGGATGGGGAGGACCGACACCTGAACGTGGCGTATTGGAAGTAAAAACCTTTGATAAAGATGTCCGAGTAATAGCAGGAAGCGAGCAAGTATCTAATTATTTGGGAGATTACGGGCAGGTCTTAGTAACTAACTATTGGGATTTTCTTGTAGTTGGCAAAGATATAAACGGGAATCAATCTAACCTTGAGCAATATAGTCTTGCCACAGACAAGATAGCGTTTTGGGAAGGAACTAACTCTCCTAAAAAATTCTCTCAAATGCACGAGAAGTCATTTACTGAATATATTAAACGAACATTGCTCTGCGTAACAGAGTTGACAGATCCAAAGACAGTTGCTTGGTTGTTGGCATCTTATGCACGAGACGCCTTAGAACGACTTAACGATGCCGACATCTCAGATATCAAAGACATCCGAGAAAAACTACAAGCTTTCCTGGGTATTAGTTTTGATGGAGAAAGAGGAGAGCATTTTTTTAGATCCACACTTATCCAGACAATTTTCTATGGAGTTTTTGCTGCCTGGGTTATCTGGTCAAGAGGAAAGCACTCTGCTAGAGGTTCTATGACCGACAGATTTGACTGGATGGCAACAGGGTTTAAATTACAAGTACCCGTTCTAAAAAGGCTTTTTGGGCTGGTCGCCACAGGCTCTAACCTTGAGACATTTAAACTAACCGAAATTCTTGATTGGACCGGAAATGCGCTCAACAGGGTCAATAGGGATGATTTCTTTCAAACTTTTGAAAACGAACACGCGGTTCAATATTTTTATGAACCTTTCTTAGAAGCTTTCGACCCTACCCTAAGAAAAGACATGGGTGTTTGGTACACTCCCCGCGAGATAGTTGAGTATATGGTGGAGAGAGTGGATAGAGTGTTGCGCGACGAACTCGACGAACCTGAAGGGTTAGCTTCAGGTAGGGTCTACGTTCTGGACCCATGTTGCGGCACGGGGGCTTATCTGGTCGAAGTTCTTCGCCGGATTGAAAAGACAATTAAGGAAAGAGGTGAAGACGCTTTGAGTGGGGAGGAGATTAAGAAGGCAGCCATAAATAGGATTATCGGACTAGAAATCCTCCCGGCTTCATACGTTATCAGTCACATGGAAGTGAGTTTGTTTGTCCGGTCCGTAGGTTCATCCTTTTCGAACGATGAACGTCCCGCCATCTATCTGACTAATGCTCTAACTGGTTGGGAAGCCGACAAAATCCCCGATCAGATAGCAACGGACAGAATGTTCAAGATGGAGTGGGAAGCGGCGACCAGTATAAAACGAGACAAGCCTATTTTAGTGGTTCTCGGTAATCCTCCCTATAATGGATTTGCGGGGGTTAGCCTAGATGAGGAAGGTGGTCTAATAGAGCATTACAAGCAAGGACTTGTAGACCAGTGGGGAATCAAAAAATTCAATATGGACGACTTATATATTCGTTTTTTTCAGATTGGCCGAGCGCAGAATTGCCGAGATGACTGGTTGCGGCGTAGTTTGTTATATCTCCAATTTCTCCTATTTGAAAGAACCTTCCTTTGTCGTTATGCGTCAGAGTTTGCTTAACAACTTTGATAGACTGTGGATCGATTGTATGAATGGCGATAGTCGTCAAACAGGCAAACTCACACCTGAAAAAGAATCTGACCCTAGCGTTTTTTCCTCAGAGTATAACAAGGCTGGAATCAGAGTTGGGACTTCTATAACCCTAATGGTTCGAAAAAGAGACAAAAAGAAGAATGGAAAAATATCCTTGCGTAATTTCTGGGGCATCGAGAAGAAAACAGAACTACTCAAGAGTCTCGATATAACCGATTTCGACGGCGAATATAAAAGATGTGATCCGAGAGAAGAAAACAGATTCTCTTTTTGGCCTGGAGAGGTCTTTACCGACTACTATTCTTGGCCTAAAGTGACTGATTTATGCGCTCTGCCCCCGTATCATGGTCCGTCTGAGATGCGGGGGAACTCGTTGATAGCTTGCAAAAGCGATGCGCCTAGATTGTCACTCTTGGAAGCCTATCTCAACCCGAATAAGTCGGACGAAGAAATAGTTGCTCTTGAACCACGGTTCATGAAATCGTCTGGTGAATTCAATGCGTTGACAACTAGAGCCACACTTAAAGGTAGTGTGGTTTACAGTAAGGAAAGAATCACTCCATACCAGTTTAAGCCCTTCGACGTTAGAGTTGCATATTTGGATAGTTCTGTGCGGCCTCTGTTTTCAAGGCCAAGCCCTGACTTGCTCTCGATTAGTAAAATTCCTTCTAATGGATTTTTTATAACAAGAGACACAGCGGACAAAGCAGAGGAAGGAGTCCCTTTCTATTTTTCTAAGTTTCTCTGTGATTATGATTCAATTTCGGGGCTCTCCCGCCATCTACCACTTTTTGTTCCAGCATATAAGTTCAGCGAAGTTAAGGGGGGCGCACTTGGACACCTTTACGAAGACGCACCAACCAAAGCAAACCTTTCTCTAAAAGCGCGGGACTACCTGAGTGAACTGGGCGTCACTGACCTGGATACTGATCCATTGAAGGCAAGTATGTTGTGGATGCACTGCCTTGCTGTTGGATATTCGCCAGAATATCTGTCAGAGAATTCTCATGGAATCAGGCATGGGTGGCCTAGATTCTTACTCCCGAAATCCGAGAAATTACTTTTAGAGTCGGCACAACTGGGGCGGCAAGTCGCACAGTTACTTGACACTGAACATCCAATCGAACCCATAGACATAGGACATATCAGATCCGGATTCAAATTGATCGCCGTCGTTAGCCATGAGCAAGAGAGAAGAATTGATATATCTGCGGGGGAGCTAGAAGTTGTAGCGGGATGGGGATACATTGGAAACAAACAAGCGACCATGCCCGGCCCAGGCAAAGTGACCCAGCGGGAATACAAAACAGAGGAACTCCTCGAAATAAGGGAAATAGCCTCCGAAGCAAGCATTAGCTATGACGAAGTCGCTAAGCTTTTGGGGGGAACCACTTTTGACGTCTATCTCAACGACAAAGTCTTCTGGCGAAACATCCCTTCGAATCTATGGCTGTATAAAATAGGTGGATATCAAGTTATCAAAAAATGGCTCAGTTATAGAGATAAAAAAGTTTTGGGTCGTTCACTGAACCTGGAAGAAGTCAAAGAAGTAACGAATATATCTAGAAGGTTGGCGGCAATCATTCTCCTCCAGCCACAACTTGATGAGAACTACCTACGGATCAAGGAATCAGCTTTTGAGTGGAAAAATGAGAGATTATTAGATGCTTAACACAAGATTTCGTCGGGTGACTGCCCTTGTCATACATTGTCAATATCTTACAACTCAGTCTGTGTTTGGAATTATCCCATGAAAAAACAACCAGAAGACCTAACAGTCCAGAAACCACTGTCATTATATCCAATGAAATTTGATGAAACGGTAGATATTCTGTTGGCGACGAGACAGAAGAAATACGAACCAAAGAAGAGATCGAAACATGTTTCGAGACAAATATCCATTTTGCCGCAACCCACGGGTGAAGCGGGGGAAAACAATGGGTAAAGATTTGACAAGTTCCTTGATTCACCGTCAGAATATTCTCAACAATCCTTACGCCTTACACGAAATTGAAAAGGCTAGTCGCATCACTGGCATTCCATTTGAAGGCAAGAATGTCGTAATTAAAGAGCAAATTGCAACTTTTTTTGAAGTGACATCCCGCACCGTGGACAACTATATTGAGAAATTTGGAGCAGAACTACGCAGCAACGGTTACGAGGTTCTTCGTGGTAAGCGTTTAAAATCATTGAAATTAGCTATTTCAGATTTAGGTGGTAACGAAACAGATTTCATTACCAAAACCACCGTTCTCGGTATCTTTGACTTCCGTGCCTTCCTTAATTTAGCAATGTTAATGACAGAGAGTGAACGGGCACGGCTACTGCGTCAAACTATCTTGGATATTGTTATCGACACTATTAATCAACGCACGGGGGGCGGAACAAAATACATTAACCAGCGTGACGAGGATTTCATAAGTTCCTGGTTTGAAGAGGATAACTACCGCAAACAATTCACAGACGCTCTGCGTGATTGTTTGGATATGGGTAATTTCAAGTATCCACTTTACACTGACAAGATTTACGAAAGTATTTTCCGTGAGAATGCACGCGAATATCGCAAGGTCTTACGGTTGCAAGAAAAAGATAAGGTGAGGGATACTCTCTATTCGGAGGTTCTTAACCTTATAGCCTCTTATGAATGTGGTTTTGCTGACATATTACGGAATGCCTATGCGAGAAAACAACGTAAACTCAATATATGGGAAGTAGATGAGTTGTTTAGTCTTTTTGAAAAGGAGGCCCATTGGAAGCCGCTTATAGAAAAAGCTCGCAACAAAATGGCTAGTCGTGATTTGGCTTTTAGAGATGCGCTACACAAAAAACTGTCGGAATACGTTATACCTTTAGAGCGCGACGAATTCGAACGCTTCCTGGGGGAGAAGAGTAAAGAACTGCTTGAACGGCTAGAGGAAGCAAAGGACGTTATGAAGCGCCTCAAAGAGTGTGACTAGAAAATGCCTATTATTTACATCACCCTAGACCAAGCCATTGAGACTCATCGCAACACTGTTAAAGTTAGCGGAGGTGGCTCTTTGGGTATATTAGAGTTGTGTAAATTGGATAGCGTGCTTACGCATATCCAGAATGACGATTATTATCCAACCTTTGCTGATAAATTGACCCATCTCTTGTTTTGTGCCTGTCAGTTCCATTGTTTTGAAGACGGGAATAAACGCATCTCTGCGTCTCTAGGCACACAAATTTTGCTTCTTAACGGATATCTATACTGTGCAAAGCATTTCTTAAGAGATATGGAGAACATTATTCGAAATGTTGCGGCAGGGACAATTAACAAAGAATTACTTGGAGAAATCATTGAAGCCATTCTAGACGAAGAGATGGATTCAGAAATCCTCAAATTCAAAATCTATGAAGCTATCAATACACAAGATGGTAGCTAGAAAATTACAATCACATTACCTCAACAAACAAAATATTAGATTCTTGTTGTGGGTTTGTAAAGCATAATATTCCGTAGAATAATAATATAATTTGGCAATCAACAGGTTGACATCCTAACATCCTCGCGGTAGTCGGTAACGGCGGACAGAGAAACCCAACGAAAAGAGGCCTGATGCGAATTAACAAAA
>CAILAO010001086.1 GCA_903832105.1 uncultured Pseudomonadota bacterium
AAAATATTTTAGGGGAATGCCACGTTTCTCAAAGGAATCTGATTTGCTCAAATAATCCTTCGATCCCGGCGGCGATATATATTCGGTCGCGCCTACCTCGTTACACAGGGACACCATCAATTCAGCTTTGGCAGCGACCAAGTGAAACTCACTCGAACGGCAAATTGGCGTTGTGACGCCCAGAGAATCTTTAATCCAGTCAATTAAACCGATGGTCAAATCAACCAGGTAACGATGATCTTCTTTTAGCAAAGATTGAATTTGCGGAAAATAGACAGAAAAGAAGGGCGCCTTTTTGTAACTAAATTCCAATGCCTTAATGTGACTACGCGGAAAATCTTGGTGTCGATCGATCTCTACATCGGAGATTAACTGGTCCCGTTTACCTTTGGATAGCACAGGAACGGTCAGCAAGGATTGACCTTTTGCTGTCTTGATCTGGTTTCTTTGCTGCCATGACCGACGGGCGAACTGCACTGAGTCGAGTATAATGAAAAGATCGACGGACTGCATCAGACCAAAATAGCCCATCCATGGCAAGTAAGTCGGCTGCATAATAGCAACAGTTTTTTTTTGTGATCTTTCACACACTCGTTAATTTTTTCTTGGATTGCAATTGATATTGAATTTTTCGGCTACCCGATTATTCAATCGCAAGTAGCATAGCCAATGCCTTCCATTCCATAGTCGTTGCCATTGTAGAACATGTATTTCTTTCCTTTATGGGAAATTACGAAGGCATATTCCTGCATAATCGAGTCGAAACCATTGGGTGAAACATCGATACCAACTAGCTCATCTAAACGTTTCCAGTGTAGACCGTCTTTGGACTCCGCATACCCAATACGATAATTGGCACCCTTGTAAGAGTACCACATTTTGTATATTCCATCTTCCTTTAGGACGCAAGGACGGGCTAAAGCATGCTCTTCAGCATTCTTGTAGTCAACGCAGACATGGCCTTTTCTTATCCAGTAAATCGCGTCACGTGATTCAGCATATTTAATATTGTAGACTGGGAAAGTTTCCCCGTCTCTCGCAAACCAACGGTCGCCGGAGATGTACCACATCCGGTATACGCCTCTTTCCTTGAGGATACTCAAAGTAACTGTCATAAGAGGATCCTCCCGCACCCTCTCAAGAATGGGCGCTCGTGAATAGCGCTTGAAGCTTTTACCACCATCTTCACTGATAGCCAATCCAACGTACAAGTGCATGCGCACAGTTGCGCCTTTGTTCCACCCGACGTAATATAAATACTTCTTTTTGCCTCGATTGAGAACCCAGGTTGGGGTCACGCCATTGTCGTCAAATGCACCAAGTTCCCCCAATCCCAACACAGGCTCGGGAGTGGTGTAAATTATCTCCGATGGGTTACCAATGTCGAACTCTGCGTAGCCAATCTGCGAGCGGTTTTGCGAATCTCTGGAGCAGAAATACATTCGGTAGACATCCCCTTGCAGGTGTTCCACCGCAGGCACCGCAACATGGGATTTCATCCAATATTTCGACCTGTCCGGAGACAGGATCAAACCGTGCTGCTTCCATGTATACGATGACGCGCTGAACTTATCGATAGTTATATTGGGCATAATAATGAACAGTATTCCTTCTTGAATAAATAAAAGGTGTTTTCGTATAGGCCGTAATCGTGCCGAACCTGGAAATACCTCGTGAACTTGTTTGCAAACAGTTTAGCGGCCCAATCAAGATCAACGTGAAATGAACCTCGCCTTTTGAAATCAACTTGATCCGACAATGTATTGAAAGCCAGACCCTTCGTGAAGCATGGCCAGAGTCTAGTCAGCACCCGTTCAAGGAAGCTGCGCATTTCCCTTTCAGTCATGCCTCGCTTTTGGGTAAACAAACCGTTGATAGTGATGTAATCATAATCACCGAGCGTTTTTGTAGACTCCAGGATGTCAAGACAAAGATAATTGTTGTCTGGAAACTTGCTTTTAGAAATTTCGATTGAGTCGGGAACAATGTCTATTCCTGTGTAAGCGACTCGATCTGCCAATTTTTTTTTCTGCAGGAACTCGTAAAAATGAGAAGTCCCGCACCCGAAATCTAGCAGTTTGGCTGGCTTTCCGGAAGAAACGACCTCCCGTTCGAAGATCTCCGCCATCACGGCGAAGCGCCGTAAATTGTCTTTCTCTTTAGGCCAATCCATACCAAGCAAACTGTCTCCGTGCTTCATTAGGCATTTGCGGTAATGATTGGCTAAACTAAGATAGGTTTTGCTGGATGTACTCAATGACTCTCTCTCCACCATGAATATCAAGAATCTGCCGGCCCTTGCGCGACATTTCGCCAAAACGGATATCCTGAGCGAGCAACTGCTCAAACTCTTTCATTAATTTCTGAGAGTCCAATTTTTCAGCACTGCCCATGAAAACGCTTGCCCCAAGAGTTGAAAACTCCATGGACAAATCTTCCTCTTGACGGTTGTTCGCAAAAATGAAACTCGGAATACCGAAAAGAGCCGTCTCGAACTTCGTTAAGCCACCAGAAGTAATTGCAAAGTCACTAGCCAAATATAAGTGCCCCAAATGACCAGGTTCCACCACACATTCCATATTGCCGTGTTGAGCAGCCAATTCCAAAAGTTCTCTGCGCTCGACGGATGCGAACCACGGCCCCACGACAACGGTGAAGCGAAGTCCAGGGTGCGCACCACACAATGCCCTCACGATGACCGGAGTTATACGATACGGGTCGCTCCCACCCAAAGTAATCAGCACACGCTGAATTTCTTTTGGAAATATTTTTGAGGACACAAGAGTGCTCAAACTCTCAGGGAAAACATAATAACTCAGGCCGGTCAACGCATTCTTAGCGGTCGCAGTTCCATCAAAGAATGGCCTGACAAAAAGATCGAATTTGAGATCCTCATCGAAGAATGTGTCGAAACAGACCGTGCGGTATGCAGGAAAGATAGTCTTTAACCTCGGGATAATCTCGGCGTAAATAGTCCCTTCGATAAGGTCAATGAAGAGGTATTTTCCTCCTTTCCTTTCTAGGATAGAAAAGAACTCCTCTTCTGAATGAATTTCCTTAACAAGGTTCAGGTTCCTATCAAGTTTTCTAAAAACATGCCCTTTCTCCCGGCCAATGATCCGACAGAAAATGACCGGTTGTACTCCCCTTCGTCCCAATGCATTGGCCATTGCAATTGCTCGCGATATATGTCCAAGCCCCAGATCATGAGAAACATCCGCTCGGAGATAGGCAACAGTTGAATTCATTCCTTACCTATACTCATCTCATCAGCAATCGTTGGTATTCCGAACGAGAAACCGAGCCGAGCGTACTGATGCTCACTCGACGTCTTGCCATTGGATCGGACTTCCCTCGTCCAAGTCTGATTTTGCGACCATCCCGACAATCGACGCATGATAACGTGCCGCCAAAAAAGTTGCAGGGCGCCGGATCAGGATATCTTCTGTTTCGATTGTTCGGCCCTTATTGATCCGCCGTTTGGCATAGATTCCGTTGCGTCTGCCCCAAGCAAGTTCATCGGGATGCATCCGCTTTTCTGGGGAACCCAAGGCTTTTTCAACATTCCTGATATGCGCCACCATGTCCTTTAGTTCATGCGGCTCAATGGCGTAGGAATGATCTGGTCCCTTTAGGTTGCGATCCAGAGTGAAGTGCTTTTCGATCACTGTCGCGCCGAGTGCCGCTGCCGCGATCGGGAGTGAGATACCCAAAGAATGATCTGAAAACCCTACCTGTTTATGGAAAGCATTACGAAACGTATCCATGACCCGCAAATTCGCGTTTTCATAGGCAGTCGGGTAAACAGCGCAACAGTGCAGAATCGTCACATCCGGACAACCATTTGCATCCAGAATATCGACCGCTTCCGCAATATCCGCCATGGTGCACATCCCAGTCGACAGATAAACTGGTTTGCCGGTTCGAGCCACCTGCAAGAGGAGCCGGTGATTGGTTGT
>CAILAO010001087.1 GCA_903832105.1 uncultured Pseudomonadota bacterium
CCAACTGAGCTACAACGGCTGACAAAAAAGTATCATCTGGGTGTTTGGACGAAGTGTCAAGCCAGATTTCCCCATCATATATCTGAGCATCTTAGATTGCAATAACATCTTAAATTTATTCAATTTTATCATTAATAGTACAAAGATTCCTTTGAAATGCTGTTTTTCGTTTGAATCTTCCTCATTTCGACTAAAATAGGTGGAGCGGTTGCAACACGGAGAAGGAAGAAAATCTATGAAAACAGAACCAGTCGTGATCGATACTTTTGTTTCAAAGCTTCTGGAAACTTCCAAAGTGCAAAACTACACCAGTAAATGGAGAATCGAGCATAACGTGCTGGAAAAGCTTATCTGTGATCATTTTCGGGAAATGGGTATTTTTGCCGTGGCGCCAGACCAGCACAAAACTATTCTCGATCATATGATCCAGTACATTCAAAATTCGCCTGAGCTCGCTGCTCTTGTGAGAAAAACAGAAAGAAAAGAAAATGCCAGGCGTAGGGCGCGAGCAAATGACGTCTAGAACTTCAATTTATTTTGCTACCCATAATCCCAACAAAAAGCGCGAGCTTCTTGAAATTATCTCTTCGAAGAAAGAACTTTTCGAAGGGAATTTTGAATTAAAACTTGCTTCAGACCTTGGGCGAGAGGTGTCTTGGATTGAAGATGGTGTTTCGTTTTTTGACAACGCTTTAATTAAGGCAAAGGCGGTTAAGGCTTTAACTCAGGATGTTGTTCTTGCGGAGGATTCCGGGTTGATGGTCGATTTCCTAGATGGGGCACCCGGTATTTATTCAAGCCGTTATGCTGGCAACGATCTGGCTAACAATGAAAAACTGTTGCAGGCACTGAACGGAATCCCGCCAGCAAAAAGAGGGGCGCAATATGTGTGCTGTCTTGTTTATGTCGATGGACAAAATCAAGTGCGTTCATTTGAGGATATTGTTCGAGGAAAAATAGCCGATTCTCCCCGTGGAAGTTACGGTTTTGGGTACGATCCAATTTTTATACCTGACGAACTCAATGAACATTTGCCGGAGAAAAGCGTTCGCACAATGGCTCAGCTATCTCCTAACGAAAAAAACGGCATCAGTCATCGCGGTAAAGCGGTGTCGAGATGGCTGCAATATCTTCTTACTTCCCAAGGACTTTGAGTGCTTGTTGTTTGTATTCCTTGAAGGGCTTACTCGTATTAATCCATCCAAAGTCCTTGTTTTTCAGAGATTCTTCGATCTCTTTCCTGTACTTTTTTGGGTCTGAAAGGTATCCGTCCAAAATCAAAACAGCCTTCTCCGGTTGGTTTCTTTTGGAGTGGCAGCGTGCTAAAAGAAAAATCGCGTCGCGCACTGCAGGTTCTTCATCAGCCCAGGTTTCTCCCCCTTCAAACTTCTGCTGAACGACCTCTAAGATGGGAACGGCTCTCTTACACTCATCGATCTCTCGATAAGAAAGACCTAAGTGATAAAGGCCTTTAACATCCAGCGAACCATCTAATCTGGCCGCTTCTAAGTTTTTGGCGGCGAGTTTATAGTTCTTTTCATTAAACGCTTTTTCACCCGCTTGGTAATCTTTAGATTGAGCTGCTTTTTTTCGCGTGGCGTCGCCCGCGCCAGTTCCGAGCGATCCTACAGGTTTTACATCTTTAAAAACGTAGCTTGTATCAAGGAGACAAGGTACGTTGCCATGCCCATCGCAGCAAACCTCGTCAAGCTGGGACGAAACCCTCTTACCCTGAACGGTTGCACAATTTATACCTGCCTCTTTATTAAAAACAAAAATTTCTTCGCCTTTTAAAGCTCCTTGTTCTTCGCCTAACCCTTCACGAACAGCATTTGATTTTAAAACCTTTGCCTTTAAAAGAAGGCCACGATAGGTGTTGTAAAGCTCTGAACGTGTTTTTGTATCAAGATCAGCAATCCATTTAAAAGATGCTTTTTCGGGTGAAAGAAGTTTTTCTGGCTCCAAAGCGCGACAGGCTAGGATGTCAGAAACGACCGGTCCCTTCACGAGTGAAAGAC
>CAILAO010001088.1 GCA_903832105.1 uncultured Pseudomonadota bacterium
CTCCAGTTCATTGGAACGGAATCGTGAGAATCTCAGTTACTACCTTGCCGGCCGTTTGTTGCGCATATATCCTGGACTTTGGGCGGCTTTCTTTTTCTCTTTATTTATCTTGTTCGTCTCGGGCTATTGGGCGAATATAAAGTTTTTCTCAACCGAATTTTTTCTATGGTTTTTTGCGCAATTGACGTTCTTTCAAAATTGGAACCCGCCTTTTTTAAGGAATTTTGGTCTAGGGGGGCTTAATGGACCTCTTTGGACCATACCTGTAGAACTCGCGTTTTACCTGCTATTACCATTCATATACATTTTTATTATTGAAAGGTTTGTGTCGAGGTGGGCCCAGAATACCTGTCTCATAGCTTTAGGATTTTTATCCTTTTGGGCGCATGTGTCATACAATCAATTGATTGTATTGCTGAATCAAATTACGCCTTTTTCCCCAAAGGTGTTATGGTATACGATTCTGCCTCACCTTTGGTGTTTTATTCTTGGACTGCTGGCATGGCGAAACTTTGACCGTGTTCGAGCATTGGTGGAAGGCAGATTTATTCTGTGGTCAATTCTATTCATAGGCCTAAACCTCGTATTGCAATTTCTGTATAAATTGATGAATTACCCTCCAGAGATGTTGTACAATTATCAAGATATGATTGACCCAGCCCATTGGCTGTACAATGCCGCCTACGCTCTGACAAGGGTAGCGCTAACGATGTGGGTTTTGTCAGCCGCTTTTTCTTGGCCCCATTTGAGCGAACGATTTCTTCGTGGACAAGACATTTCTTACGGGACTTATCTATATCACATGTTATTAATAAACCTTATGGTATCGTATGGTTTTGTTGGAAGCGGCTTGAGCTTGTTGACTGCTTTTGTGGGGGCAGGTGTACTTGGATTCATCTCATGGATTACAGTGGAAAAGAGATTCCTTAAATTCAAGAAAAAATTAGTTGGTATTTCTGCAAATGGGGCACCGGAAAGAACAAAAACGGCAGAACGGCAAAATTGAGAGGAGAGTTTTTTGACTGATCGACTAAGAACCTTTGTACGCAGTATTTACACTGAGATTTTGCTACGCACTCGTTTAGGAAATTATTGTTTGCCGAGATGGCGCTATAATTTTACTGCTCCGCAACTAATTTTTTTGTGTAGTTGTTTAGATAAAACTAAAGAAGTTCCTGGGTCAGTAGTTGAAGTTGGTTGTGCTATCGGCTCAACCACAGTGTTTCTTAATAAATATATGGATGCGGAAAACATAGAGAAAGATTTTTTCTGTTTAGACACCTTTGTCGGTTTTCTTGATGAACATATTGAGTATGAGGCTCGTGAGCGGGGTAAAAGTCCTGAATTTTATAGAACCAGCATTTTTCAGCTAAACAAAAAAGAATGGTTTGATGAAACCATGAAACTTAATGAAATTAAGAGAGTGCAAAGTATTCAGGTGGACGCAAGCGAATTCGACTTTTCTAAGTTGGGGCCTATTTCTATGTGTTTACTTGATGTTGATCTATATGTCCCAACAAAAAAATCACTCTGTGTTATTTATGAGGTCCTTCACAAAGATGGCATACTCATCGTCGACGACTGTGATCCTGACTGCCAACTATGGGACGGGGCATGGCAAGCATATCGTGAGTTCATGGATCAACTCAATCAACCTATTCATATTGTCTTGGATAAACTAGGAATAATTAAAAGATCTGGATAATTGGACAGGTTATTCTAAATAAAGAAATTAGGTCACAAAAGAAGTTAAGCAGTTATGATAAAGTACGTGCCTCTATAGAGTGAGCCATGAAACGTGAAGGAGTTTGCCGCAACCTAATCAACGATAGGCTGGAACTTACCGGTATGCGGTAGATGATCCAAGGCGCTGAAAGCATCATACGCTTCAGAGCAGTATACATTAACAAGGAAAGGAAGTACTTCGGGCGATGCCGTCGAAAGTCTTAAAAAAAGTGTCTTTATGGAGTCCATCTCAAAGATTAAGAGAAACTCCTCGATGATCAACTGGCAAAGGCAGCTTGATTTATGACAGAAAGTCGCTGCACTCGATCCATGAAAAAGGGGCTAGAAACCATCCTCTTACGGATGAACAAAAGGCGTTAAATCGTATCAAGTCAGAGACTCGACTTCCTTTCCGCGCCCAAGTGTGTGTCGGCGGGACTATTTTCCCCAGTTCGCCTCGGGAAGTTCCCAACTCGCTCACGTTGCTAGGTGTTTGGGGGGTCTGAGCGGGTTTTGTCTTGTTTTTTGTTCATATTTGCCTCC
>CAILAO010001089.1 GCA_903832105.1 uncultured Pseudomonadota bacterium
GGAGAAAAAAAACAAGAGGATCAAGAGCCAGAACGTCTAACCTTCAAGCCAATCGATTCTTTGAACGCTTTAAATGAACTCTTTGAATCCGTTAACCAGTGCCTCATACACGCCGAGTGAGTGGAACTTATACTTATAAGTGAGTGATAACCATGACAAATCAACAGAAGCAAAATGACTTCATTTCCGAGGCCGAATGCTCTGATATTTCAGCAGTTATGACAAAAAAGTATTCTGCCTTTTTGGGGGATAGATCCTTCATCATCAGCGCGGAACATCTATGTGACAATAAAAATGGGGAAAACCCTACGTTAGAGTACGTGTATGTTAAAGTGCTACTAAAAAACCAATCCGAATCATTTTACTACCCTGTCGAAGGGAGAATCCCTCTTACGGAGAATCAAACAAAGAGAGAGGCGACTCTCTTTCTTTTTGATTATATTGACTTTTACTTTGAAGAATATTTAATGGGAGATAGTGACGTCTACATCCCTATTGACTGGACTAATTTTGAATGCGAAGGCTTTCAGTTTCAATTGAAGGGCCAAGTTTTGAATATGGAACTTGAAAAGAAGGCAGACACGCTCCTTACAACGAACTAGCATTGGAAGCAGACAATGGCAATACGCAGCATGACCGCCTATGGTTACGGTGAACACCAGGAAAATGGGCAAGTTTATTATTGTGAAATCAGGACATTAAATAGCCGCTTTCTGGACACTTCGATCAAACTACCTAGATCGCTTATTGCACTTGAGACAGAAGTTCTCGGTGTTGTAAAAGATCACCTTCAGCGTGGCAAGGTTGACCTCTTTTTTTCAATCCCATCTCTTGAAACAAAAAAAAATCTCCCGACCCTGAACCCTGAAGCTGCCAGGCACTATCTCGACCTTTTTCGGGAGATTAGGACGGTTTTGCAGAAGGCCGCTCCAAATGAGATTTTTACACTTAATCAATATTTAGTCTCTTCCGTCTCTGAATTTTTTAAGCTTGAAGGCGTTTTGCAGTTTGCAGAGACCTCATCTTCTAGCCCCCAAGACGAACTCAATACACATAAAAACGGGCTACTCACAGCCTTGGCCAAAGCAATAGAACAAGTCAAGATTGCCCGCAGAACGGAGGGAACAAATCTCGAAAAAGCGCTGCTTTCTGTTTTAGAGGAAATTGAAAGAGAACATGGCGCAATTATCTCTAAAGCTCCTGCAATTCGTGAGCAGATCTATTCCTCCTACGTCAAAAGGCTGGAACTCTTTATCCGGCACATGAATGAAAAGGAGATCAAGGCTCCTCAAGGTCTTCCGGAAGATAGACTCCTCACCGAAATAGCTGTTTTATCCGAAAAGTCCGACATCGAAGAAGAACTCACGCGGCTCTCCAGTCATATCGCTGAATTTAAGTCCCAAATTTCGGGTGGCGATGCCGTTGGGCGAAAACTCGACTTTCTCTGCCAAGAAATGCATCGGGAGATCAACACTCTTTCAAACAAGCTTGTACAAATTGAAATTTCGCAGCATACTCTTAGTCTCAAACAATCGGTCGAAAGATTGCGACAGCAGATTCAAAATATTGAGTAAGAGGCATAGTCATGGTCCCCAAAGCAGCGCCAATCTTTGTGGTTTCCGCTCCTTCCGGAACAGGAAAAACGACTCTCAACACGATGCTAATTAAGCGTTACCCTCACGTTCGCTTTTCAGTGAGTCTCACGACAAGGCCCAAACGCCCCAATGAAAAAGATGGAGCAGATTACTACTTCGTATCAAAGGAAGAGTTCCAAAAACGTATCGATGCCGGAGAGATGCTGGAGTGGGCTAACGTCTTCGGTAATCTTTATGGCACGAGTCAACACGAATTAGAGCGGATTTCTGAAGCAGGAAGTAAAGTTATTGTTGAAATCGATGTTCAAGGATGGCAAAAGGCGCAGCCTAAGCTTCCTCAAGCAACCTCTATTTTTGTGCTACCTCCAACACTTCAAGCCCTCTGGACCAGGCTTGAAGGTCGCGGCACCGATTCCCTAGAGGTCAGATGGCGAAGACTTCTCACAGCGCGCAAAGAAATCGAAAGCGGCCATCTTTATCAGTTTTTTATTGTCAACGACATCATTGATACGGCTTACCAAGAATTGGAGCATATTGTCGTTAACGATAAACCAGGTTCAAAAGGTCCTCA
This sequence comes from uncultured Pseudomonadota bacterium, assembly GCA_903832105.1. GTDB lineage: Bacteria > Bdellovibrionota_B > Oligoflexia > Oligoflexales > CAILAO01 > CAILAO01. The sequence continues at coordinate 2,167 of CAILAO010001089.1, forward strand.
GGAAGGAATGCGTTTATGTGAGGCGCTTTTGCAGGAGTTTGAGTCAGCCGTTTGGCTCAAGGATCTTCGCCAAAAATTTGGCGAATCTTTTACAAATAGGCAGGACCTATGAAACCTAGCCGTCTTTATTCTTTTCTGGATAATAACGAGAATTACGCGATCACTTTTTTTAACGGAAAACGCGCTGTTCATGATTTGACGGCGACAAAGCACCTTACAACTTCAACTTATATGTTTTTCAGGGACGCGCTTTTATGCACACAGCATATCATCCAGTTTTTTAAAAATAATGAAAATGTAGGTTTCTATATCGACGCTGAAGAGCCTCACTTTTTTTTCAAGCTCGAGTCAAATACCCAAGGTTTTTTCAGGACGATGCTATCGCCAGAAGATATCCATGATATTCCCCTCAAGATTTCCGGAATTGTCAGACTTCGTGTTTTTGGTTCTCTTCAGAAGGAACCCTATCAATCGATTATTCAGGTTATTAATCAAGATATCGAATCGATGGTTAATTCGCTCCTTGAAAGATCGTATCAGATCGAAGCTAAGATCTTTTTGTCACCGCTCTCTGACCAAAGCATTATGATATCTAAGCTTCCGAATCCCGATAAAGAAAAATCGCAGTTAAACGCCGAAGAGTATCTCGCAAAACGTCGCCCGGAATTCGATCGGATTCTTGAGAAAAGCCTAGACGACCAAGAAGCGATTGTCGAAGCCTTTAAGCAAGCGGATTTCACTTTCGTTCAGGGTAAGGACATTGTCCTTTTCTGTCCATGTTCCAAACAGATTTTTATTTCTCATATTTTTACTCTTGGTGAAGCCGATCAAAGGGAATTATTTAAAGACGGGCAGGAGAGTATTTCTATCAAATGCCATTATTGCGGAAAAGATTATGTCATCCAACGAGATGAAATAGCTCCGATTAGCCCTGATCCAAGCTAGGGCTTAGCGGAGCTTGCCAGACATAGTATTTTCTATCTTCTATGTCTTTTAATTTGGCCACGGCTTCCTTGAATGGTACCGTTGAAAAGTTCCGGTCTTTTCTTACCCACCGATAAATTGATTCGTCAAACGCGATTTGAGGTAAAGGGTTCTCTATATGTTCGTGATCCCGCAGGAGTCTTACTGTGGTTTCAAGTCTTTTTGCCTGCCCTGCCACAACACTGGTAACGGTCGTTTTTCTCATCTGACGGGGTCCTTGCAAGCCGAGCAGGCCAAAGCCAGCGGCGATACCTATGTCAAAAATCAAGGGATATTTTAGCTTGGCCATCGTCCTCCGAGGAATTTCGTCAGCGAATGGGAAACAGAAGTTCAGGGCTCTCTTTACGACATGATCTGGATTATCTCCATAATCGAAGAATACGACGAAAAATTCATCAGTGGACCAACTCGCATAGTATGATCCATCAGGCACTGCGCGATCGAGAAATTTAAATATTACATCATAAAAAGCCTCTGTTAGTGAAGCCGCACGACCCGCACCTTTCTTTGTTAAAAGCTCGTGATAATTTCTCCACGTTGCGCTGAGACAGACGACAAATCGCCTTTTCACCGCAAATCGTTTTGTGGACGCGAGAGATTCTTCGTGTGTAACAATATCGTATGCAATAGGCCAGGGAATGAAGGTCCGAAGATTTTTATACCTGCGATCAAGGTCTTTAATGAAGGGCCACCTTAAGTAGACACTTAAAGTGAAACAGAACCAATGTATAAAAATAAATACGACAAAGGTCATTTGATGTTGAGGATAAAGTAGGCACGCAACTAAAAAACATGCAACAGAGATCGACTGAAAAAGGTACTGCTCCATCCAATATCTATAGAGACCCACAACATAAGCGCATGCGACAACGCCGATCAGCATGCTATTGACATCGATTTCGATCGACGATTTTGCGGAAACTATTAAATAGATCGAAAGAAACGTGGACAAAATCGGTGCGAAGATAAGAGTCGCCCTCGAGATCAATTTTGATGATAAAGAATCTTGATTTTTAAGAACTATCAAAAGTCCCCACATCGAAATGCTGGCCAAGACCTGAATGACATTCGCATATGCCCAAGGCCCGATGGGATAGTCTAAAAGAGCGATGATCGCAAAAAAACCAAGTAATAGTATTAAAATAGCAGTTACATTCATCCAAATTGAATATGCGACAACTTGGGAACGTTGCCACTTTGCATAAAGGCCAAAGCAACCCTTGCGGCCGTAGGGCCATAGGACTTTCCAAATGCTATCTAACATCGCCATATGTCAAAGGCGCCTTTTCTATTAAGTTACCAACAACCGACGGCTGCCAAAAATAGTATGTCTTATTTTGAAGAAGATTATTTTCTGATTTTAGAACCGAAAAATCTTGAGTTGGAAATACTTTCATAACCTCTGCGGCATCGAAAAGAAGCTGGTCAAAGGCGACAATTGGCAATGGATTACTGACGTCATGGAAATAGCGAATCATCTTGGCCTCGTATTCCAACGCCCTGGCAAGCTCACACACGAGACCGATGACGGAGGTTGTTTTGAGGTTTCTTGGGCCAAGAAGGCCCAAGAAACCCGTTCCCGAGGCCATGCCAATATCGTAGATAAGAGGATAATTAAAACGCTGTAAAATCTTTTGTGGTAAGTTTTTCATCATCGAAGTGGCAAACGTTAATGCTCTTTCAGCGATAACGGCCTTGCTATCCAACTTATCAAAGAAAATGACGAAAAGTTCATCGGCGGTCCAGGTAGCAAAAAAACTTCCATCGGGAATAATCCGGTTTAAGTCTTCGATGACCGAGTCATAAAAAGACTCTAGTAACTGAATAGCTTTGGCCGACCCTTGTTTTTCGAGAAACGTCTGATAATTTCTCCAATCAGAACGAAGACAAATGACAAAACGTTCTCTGGGTTCGAAGTCTTTTATCGAACCAACCGATTCACTTGAATAGGTTAGTTTCTCCGCGACAAATCGGGGCATAATGGCGCAAAGATTCCGGTACCGTTCAAATAATTCGCCGCACATAATTCGTCTAAGATAGACAACGCCAAAAAAGACGACTAAATGGATAACGATAAGTAGGAGAAACCCATGAGAGAACTCAGGTCGAATCCTTACTGCGATAACTAGAAAAATAATCGCTGCAGTTTGGGCCAAGTATTGCTCAATCCAGAAAGGGTAAAGAGTTATAATCGAAATGCTGGTAAACATACCTACCGCTGCAAAATAGTAATTTGCAGTATCACGAGGGATGATAAGCATGAGAAAGAACAAACAAGCCTGATTCAAAATCGCTAGGGCGATATGAGCAACCCTTTGGATGTAGAAGACTGCTCTTTTGTTGGTTTTTGAAACATATGAAAGGCTAAGCGCACCGATATTGAAACAAAGAAGGACCAGTCCTATGAGTGCGACCTTTCTTCCTCCAGGAATCGACATCAAAAGTAAAACTGGAACAGCAATACTAAGACCCAACATTGAAGATAGGTTAATCCAATGAAAATATAGAGAAAGATGACTTTTGACCCACTTCCGATAGATCTTACGAAGGATTTTTCTTTCGTCAGGCGGAAGGATCAAGTACCTGTGGTCAAGAATTCTCATTTGATAGGTGTTTAGGTCCTAATTTAAAGAAACTATTGGAGTTTCACTGTCTGTTCTTCATTATATTGCTTTATTTGGAAAAAATCTCTAGTACCCTGTCAATTTTGATTTTGGACATTGACGCCGGCAGTCCGGCCAGAGAGCCGATAACCGGCCAGGACCCTGGTATCCGGGGTCCGGATCACAGAATATTATTTTTAAATTTTTTGCTTGCTTTCAAAAGTAGTAAGCAAGAGAAAGTCCGTACATGTAGTCAAGCTTTTTTTGCTCGAACCGATATTGATAGCCAAATGCGCCATTCAGTTCCAAGAAGTCATTAAAGGCATATTCGAGTCCTAGACGGGCTATGACACCTGTTTCATAGAAAGAAAACGATTTCTTTTTGCTCTTTAGCTCGTAAGTGGTATTCCCTAGCATAAACAGTGGGCCTACTGAGCAGGTGTAGCGGAAAAGATACGTATAAGCTCCCGCCAGCGCTGGAACCAACGAATAAAAGTCCTCATACACGCCCACATCACCTGACTTTTTCCGTCCGTCTGGCGATATAAAAAGATACGCTTCACCACGTAGATAGGACTCAAAAAAATGATGAAAAGACATAAAAAAACTATATCGATCCTGCCTGTCGAATGCGGGTCCTTGAACGTACAAAAACTCGATCCCACCCCGAACGCTATCGGAAGAGCGCGGCGCGGGCTCTGCAGCCCAAATCTGCCGCAGAGGAACTAAGAGCAAAACAAAAAATAGTAACCAACGATTCATAAATCTAATACGTCCCCTTAAGGACATCCAATGTTATCTCTCACACGTCCTGAGTCAAACCACTTTTGAAAAATCGTACAATAATCTCCCTTTTGACTTTCATCGACACGAGCAAGAAATCTGCCTATATAATAGTTATAGTCAAATGTTGAATTGTTCTTTTCCACCTCCCAGTCATTTCGAAAGTCGCTCATCGCTTCAAAGGCAATTTTTCCTACCTCCGCCGCAGATCGATTTCCGGTTGTTGCAATTTCGTAGAGGGCCGACGCCAGAATAGACCCTTTACAATAATAACTTCCTTCGCAACCACTCGATGCGAGGGTTGAGTATGTCCATGAGACTGGGAGGGTTCTTTCTTTTGCGACAGTCTCTAGTGAAGCACCAAATTCAGAGACGCTGCCTGTCACAACATAAGAAAAAAAGTCAGCGAGTCCTTCATTAATACCTGATAATTCATCTTGACTTATTAATGACTCGCTTTCATAGACAGTTGTATCTTTTCTCCCGAATTTCATATCAAAAACACTATGGCTAAATTCATGCGCAAGCACTCCGAAATTCATCGTGATGGGAATGCCTTCAAGACGGGATGTTTTAAAAAACCAAAAATCTCTGAGACCCGGCACAAAGGCGGCGTTGACCTTTAGAGTTCCTTCCAAAACAGTGCCATTTTCCGAAACCCTCATTCTAGGCGCATAAAAAAGGCGACTTTGACCAAAATCAGCCAAGGTGAGTCCTAATTTTTCGCGCCAGAATTCGAAGGTTCTTTCAAAATTGTAATACATCGCTAAAAGAGCCATGCTGTCGAAATTTTTTGGGTAAATGACATTGCCCTTTATATCGTAGTCAAGACTTACCGTTTTTCCCGACTCAACATAAACGTTAGATCTTCGACTCGGATCAATGATATCGGTGTCATCAGCAAGGGCGTTTACTACGGCGTCTCCAAGAACCTCGCCCAAAGTTCCCCTGACAGCATCAGGATCGGTTAAGGTCTGGAATTCGACTGTGACTAATTGATATCCAGAAGGTGTGGAAGCAACGATATGCGCTTGATAAGGCGGACCATTAGGTTTTTTATGACCGCAACAGATTACAGTGCAGATGCAAAAAAAGATCGATAATCCGAAGGATAAACCTTGTAAAGATTCTCTGATCATTTCCATCTCCAAAATATGTTAGCATAAGGATACAAAGTCTGTCCGAAAACAATTGCACCGAACTCAATATTTAGGCTTTCTACACTCCTTGTCATCGTCAGAAAGCCGAGGATTGGATGATCCTCTGCCTTGACCCCAGAAAGAAGATTCATAGAACCCTCAGTGTCTAACACGTCAGATTCAAGTTCTGCCCGCAGGTAAATGGGATAAGCTAAAATAGCACTGAAGCCCCAATCATCTTTCAACACGTGGTCATAAGCGACGACTGGGGTAAAAATATGTAATCTCATCGAAGTGTGTAGATCGGTCGAATCAGAGTAGAGATAGACATCCAAAATCCCCGCTGATAAGGCCTTTCCTGGACTCAGATCGAACGTCGTTACGACCCCAAATGGGAAAAAGAAATACGTTCGCTTTTCTTTTTTCTTTTCAGTCGAACTGCCTTCTATTGATTCGTCGTCTTCGCTAGGTGTGCCACTCATTTGAAGATAAAATGCGTGACCGGTGAATGAAGTTTCAAATCCCTCGCGCCGAAACATTCTGTGCTTAACTGCGATATTTGGAGATGCGGTAAAAAGAAGAAGCGCTCCTTGAGTGCCAAGTTCAAAATTTTCGCTCACACCCATCTTAGCGTTACCAACAATCGAGATTTGCTTTTCTTCAGGTTGCAAAAGGCGCGCATTAAAAAAATGATGGATGGGTTGTGATTCTGTAATCTCAGAAAGGGCGTGCTCTGCGAATAAAAAGAACCCGAAAAAAATTATTAAAAGTCGGTTCATCTTTAACAGTCTCACTAAAAAACCTAAAAAGCGGTTCGACTTATCTGAACCTGTTGAATTTTCTGCGTTCTTGAGTACCTGGGTAAATGTTATGCAGTGAGGCGATAACTGTCAACAACTAGGAATTTTTCGATAGAGAGAAGCTGTAACTGTTTAATATTATAAAGGCAAAGCTAATTCTATTACCTTTTAATCACGACTTTCAATACTGTTCAAAGAGTCAATCTAGGCGTGGCTCCTATCATATCAATCTTGCGCCACTTACCAGACCAGAATCTGATGAAGAAGACCACTCCAAGTAAAAGCACATAAAACGACGCCCAAGCCCATGCATAAAAAGCAGGAAGCCTATAGACGTGAAGGATAAGCACCGCACCCGGGACGTAGATGAACCAGGAAATAAGCATCATCGCACGCATCTGATAACGCGTGTCGCCTGCACCTTTAATGGCGTTGCTAAAGATGACGTTAATGACATCAAAAATCACAAAAAAGGTTAGCGCTTTTAAAAGGGGATACGATTCGACCAAAATGGCTTTAACATCACCGACCTCATTTGAGGTAAAGAGCCGAATAAAAGGATCAGGCATAAAAAAGTAAAGAGCGCCGATGGTACTGGCGTAGGCCAAAGACAGCAAAAGACTTCTATAGACAACCTTCACAGCAACATCTTTCTGCTTTTTCCCGATATATTGCCCGACGAGAGTCGACGTCGCGATTCCGATGCCAAGCACTGGCATGAACGATATGCCTTCGAGTGAAAGCGCGATATTTGAGGCTGCGAGAGCCGCCTGCCCTGCATTGCCGATAAGAAAGATAAAGAGAGTGAACGCTGCGATGTCAATAAAAAACCCACCCCCGTAGGGTAGACCATACCGCATAAGTTTCTTAAAAAGATCAGGTTCGAACTTACATAAAGTCCATGTTTTAAAAGTGGCACGATTTTCTCGGCTCAAAATCAGCACAAGGTATAACAAAGCGATCAGGGCATTTCCGCAAATAATCCCAATAGCAGCTCCCCTAATCCCCATTGATGGAACGCCGAGCGAAGGCGCTCCAAGGACGAGATAATAAGAAACAGCGAGACTAAAAAGATTACCGATGGTCGTCACAAGCATTGTAACCAAGGTCTTGCTTCGACCTGTAAAAAAAGCTGTGAGGGCATTATTCGCGACCACAAGTCCCCCGCCGAGGGAAGCAATCGAGTAGTATTCAGATTCCATGACTTTGATGTGCTCAGGGTGGGAAGAAAGGCCGATTAGATAATTCCCAAATGGAATGATTGCAATAATTAAAATGGCCGCCAAAAGTGAGAAAAAGAAACCTTGCCAAAGAGAAAGAGTCATTTCATCAAATCGCTTGCTTCCGTAAAACTGCGCCACGAGAACATTCGTGTAGGTTGCAACTCCCATAAAAAAGCAAACAGAATTAAACGTCAAAATCATCGCCGGAGCGTGTGCTGAAAGAGCTTCTACGCTATGCCATGACAAAATAATGCGGTTAGAGAACATCATCACTTGCATGGAAGCAGTTGATATGACGAGAGGGAGGGCAACGTTCAGGATTTCGATGATACCGCCTGGGGCACGATTTTCTTTATTTATAAAAAGAGGCATAAAAAGAGGGACACCTTACATTGTTCGCACTTGCCCTCTACTACTATCAGGTTTTTCTAGTTGGCGTAAGGCGTGAACAGTGTAAGATGTCCCGAAAATCGATAATATTACTGATAGGTTTTCTTGATTTTCTTAAACTCGAGTCTTCGGTCTTTGTTTGTTCCGCTATTAAGCGTGCCCTTGCCATGTGCTGAACCTGGATTGAAGGGATCGTCTTGGCAAAATCCAATTTCTGCCCACGCAAAGATCAGGCCTTCAGTCTTAGAAATGAGAGAAACCCCCTCACCTGAGCGACCAACGTAGAAACTGCCATCGGGACACTCAACAAACTCATACTTTGTTACGTAGTAAACATCCCAACCGCATTTCCATTTATTGTTGGCGCTTGGACCAATTGGCTCAATCGGTTGTGGGATCGTCTCGGCAGCTTGACCGTCGTCCAAACAGTACTCATAAGCATCGATCGCCTTCCAATTATTTACGTCGAAGTCATGCTTACCCATCATCACAGAGCCGAATCCTATCGCTCTGTTA
>CAILAO010001090.1 GCA_903832105.1 uncultured Pseudomonadota bacterium
AAACGTTGAGCTTTTTCGCTAAAACTTCTACGAGAGATACGACGAAGTGTGGCTGATCAAGTAAAAGTTTTCCGAAAGAGATCACGTTTAAGTCAATAAGATTATGACAATGATTAAGTCTAAGTCTTTCAAGGATTTCAACCTTAACCCAGTGCCATTCAGTACACGTCCTAATCTCCATTGAGATGACTGACAAATTTGACGGTAAAAATTTCCCGCTAGAAGTGGGTAAGTTCTGCCTATGAACATGTCGGAATATCTACGCTACAATTAATATGTGCACAGCCTTATAGGATCAATCATTAGCCGGAGGAAGTATGGACTTTCTTAAAATTGCCGAAACCATTGTTCTTCCCGAATTTACTTGGGTGTGGTGTTTTGCTATTGCTGCATATGCGGGATTTTGGATTTTAATGTTTGCGACTAAAGCCATGGTCACCGCGTGGCTACTTAGAAAGGTCCCGCGTCGTATCTTGAAGATTTCCGGAGAAGAACCTGTCGGAGAGCGACTGCAGGTCTTTGAAAAGGAGTTCTTGAAATATGGAGTGTTATCGGAATCCTGGCAAGAGTTTAAAAAGACATTCGTACTAGCGAAAGATGATGGAGAGGGAGTTAGAGACGCTGCTCGATCTCAAAGAACCCCGCTCTTTGGAGTGAAAGCTGTTAAGTCAGCGAAAAACTTCTTCACCGAAGATTTGATTTTACATAAAGTTATTAACGTGCGAGCGATGCAGGGTGTTTCGGGCCAACTCACCGGACTTGGTATTCTCGGAACGTTTGTCGGGCTGGCTGCTGGGGTATTCCTTGCGCAGGGCCAACTTTTCGAAGCAAATCTTGATACAATGCACCAAGGACTGGTTCGGCTTTTGAGTGGCGCCTCTCTAGCTTTCTGGACATCCGTTGTTGGGATCCTTTCTTCTCTCGTTTTTTCGAGATTCGAAAGCGGTCTCATGCAACTGCTGTCGAAACGTTTGCGAGGATTTGCCTACCAACTCGACAGGATGTTTTCGGTAGAACCCGTCGAAATGATGTCTCATGATCAGCTTATGGAACAGAAAGGGCAGACAAAACTTCTAGAACAAATTGCTGCGGATATTCACTGCATGACGACAGACCACATCCAGTTAAACGAACGTCTTATGGTTCAGATGATACAGGAATTTAAAAGGCTCCTAACGCATGAAGCCAAGCGTGAGATAGAGGCCGTGATTGATGGGTTGCGCGAGGTCAAAGAGGGTCTTCGCGGTGCTACGAACATCTTTAAAGATACGCAGACGGGATATTGTGAGGCGACAAAAGTAGGAAGCGAAATGATGAGTCGCTCTGTACTTAATCTTACTGGTACACTGGATCATTTTTCGCGACGTACGATGGAACATGTTAGTCAAACGAAGGAAGTTACGGATGATTTGAAGGATCTTTTTAGCAGAGTCGCTCCGGAGTTCGAATCGACAGTCAATCAGCTAGGAAAACTGAATCAAAACCTAAAAAACTTTCATGGCGATATGAATAGTAACCAAGATAAAGTCCAAAAAACAATGAAAGGTATCGTGGAAAATTTCGATATGGTAGGAAACAAGTTTAGAGACCTTCTCCATACTGATGTTTTCTCAACAATAAAAAACTTTGTGTCTGTCATGGACCAAACCACCAAGTCCACAGTTGATCGGATCGACAATGCCGCCGTCGTGGCAACGAAAAACCTAAAGTCGCCTATTGACCAATTCACGCGGGGCGTTGCTTTGTTCGTTAAAACCTCGGTGGCTTCGAGAAGACATTTGGATGAACTGGAGTTAAAGCTTGCAGAAAAATCCGAGTGTAAAGAAAAGCCAGAGATCTCTGACACCGCCCCTGTTATCGATGAATATCAATCCCTAAAACAAAAATGGGCCGAATTTTCGAAGCAATATTTTGCGCAAAAGCGTGAAGATCCAGAAGTCTTGAAGCCGCAGAAGATTCCAGAGAGTCAAGCTGACCGTCTGGTTTCGAAAAAGCATCATGAAGATGTTCGCGAAATTATGGATGCAACCGCTGAGCTGATCGAAGCTTCGGAGGAAAGCCCTGAAGAACGCCACGTTCATAATCCGCAATTTGATAAACATAAAGAGAAACAAAGCGGATTTAGGATTACTGGACAGGTGAGAAGGCACTTTTAAAAAGAAATAAGATGAGGTAAACTCCTTCATAATGGAACGATATATCTGCATTCACGGTCACTTTTACCAACCTCCACGCGAAAATCCGTGGCTCGAAGCAATTGAAGTTCAGGATACCGCGTGTCCGTTTCATGACTGGAATGAGCGAATCAATGTCGAATGTTATGCCCCAAATGCTGTTTCGAGGATTATGGGGTCTGAAGGCAAGGTCGGTAAGATTGTAAATAACTACACTCGTATTAGTCACAACTTTGGCCCAACCCTTTTAGACTGGCTTGAAAAGCATGACGTGGAAACGTACCAGATGATTATTGGGGCTGATGCTGAGAGTAAAACAAAATTCTCAGGTCATGGATCAGCACTCGCCCAGACCTATAATCACATGATTATGCCGCTTGCGAGTGCGCGCGACAAGGTGACTCAGATTCGGTGGGGTGTTCAAGATTTTCTCAAAAGATATGGACGTCTTCCCGAGGGAATCTGGCTGTCGGAGACGGCCGTTGATCTGGAGACGCTCTCCATATGTGCAGATGTTGGCATTTTGTTCACGATTCTATCACCGCACCAGGCGAAACAAATTCGCCCCATTGGTTCTGAAAGTAGGTGGCTAGAAGTAGGGGCGCGCATCGATCCCACAAGACCTTACCGCCTCACCCTCCCCTCAGGAAAGAATATTTGCATCTTTTTCTATGATGCTCCGATTTCGCGAGGTGTAGCCTTCGAAAAACTCCTCAGTAATGGTGAGTATTTCGCAGGGAGACTTATTGGGGGATTTTCGGACACCCGTTATTGGCCACAGATCGTCAATATTGCCACAGATGGCGAGACTTACGGTCATCACTTCTTACATGGTGATATGGCTCTTGCATACGCGCTGGAACAAATCGAATCGAAAGGATTAGCGAAAATCACCAACTACGGAGAATACCTCGAGAAGTATCCCCCTTCTCACGAGGTTGAGATCAGCGAAAATACTTCTTGGAGCTGCTCTCACGGGATAGAACGGTGGCGTAGTGATTGTGGGTGTAACTCCGGAGGACGACCGGGATGGCAACAGCGTTGGAGAGGACCACTTCGAGAGGGATTAGACTTTTTAAGAGACTCATTGGCTCCTCGTTTTGAAGACGAACTGAAAAAGATTTTTCGAGATCCTTGGGAGGCAAGAAACCAGTATATCAACGTGATTCTTGATCGAAGCCGCGAGCGTGTAGAGCGGTTTTTTACCGATCATCAACATCGTCCGCTTGAAACACTTGACATGACGGAAAAGATCACCGCGTTGAAACTCCTCGAAATGCAGCGTCAAGCCATGCTTATGTACACAAGCTGCGGATGGTTTTTTGATGATATTTCAGGAATTGAAACGATCCAGTGCCTTCAGTATGCTGCAAGAGCCATGCAACTTGCTGAGAGCGTCTTTGGCGTCAATCTTGAGACTGAGTTTCTGAATATTTTGAAGAGGGCTCCAAGTAATGCCTCGGGTTTCGCAAATGGTCATGATGTCTATGAGAAACTTGTCAAACCGGCGGTTGTGACGCTCCCGCATGTGGCGGCTCATTATGCCGTGAGTTCTCTTTTTGGTTCGAATCCGGACCCGAGTCATATTTACTGTTATCGTGTTGAACTTGAGGATTATCAGGAGTTTGAGGGCGGTAAAGCCAAGTTTGCAGTTGGTCGGGCAAATATCACATCTGAAATCACATGGGAAACCGAGAGTCTTAGTTTCGGTGTGCTTCATTTCGGGCATCATAATTTCAGTGCTGGAGTCCAAGTCTTTAAAGATCTGCCGTCCTATCAGATGATGGTGAAGAACTGTATGGAGGCTTTTACAAGAGTCGATTTTCCTCAAGTCATAAGGCTTATGGACCGTTATTTTGAGTCTTGGAACTTCGCGCTTCAGAGGTTGTTCCGTAACGAGCAACGGAGTATTCTGGATAAGGTTCTTGGATCGACATTGAGTGAGATTGAGTCGACGTTTTCGAGAATTTTCGATAATAACTATCCATTAATAAGATTTTTGGTCGATTTAAAGACTCCGCTCCCTGATACCCTTAAGGCTGTGACAAGTTTCGTCAAAAACATGGAGCTAAGCCAACTTTTGAGCGCTGAATATCTTGAGCAGGATGCTATACAAGCTTTACTTGAAGAGGTGAAGGAATACAATATCACGCTTGATATCAAACGCCTGAATCATGCCTTCACAAATACATTGGAAGGGCTTATGACGCGTTTTGAAAAGCATCCAGAGAACATCCTGTTTCTTCGAAATATTCATGATAATGCCCGATTTATCCAGCAGCTTCCATTCACGGTCAGCGTTTGGAGACTCCAGAATAAATTTCACCAGCTACTCGGAACGATTTTTCCGAAGATGAAACAAAATGTGGTCGAGCGAAAGGATAAAGAAGCCGAGGAATGGGTTAGGCTTTTTGTTTCGTTGGGTCAGGCATTGTGGGTGAAAATGGAGTGAGTTGGTCGTGTTGAAAAAGCACCATCTGCGGCGTTACTTCGTCGTCTCCGCTCCTCATTTACTGTCATGTAAACTGCGGTGCTCGACTTCCTCGTGCCTTGCATCTGGCACTTTTTGAACACGACCGAATTTATTGGAATATTTCTGCGCAATTTTTCCGAGGCCTGGTGCTTTGACAGCGTTCCATCACTTTTGCAACATCTTCCTGTTGTAAGACTTTTACGCTTATAACGCGGAGCGTGAACGAGGTCCTTCCAGTCGCAATAATTTCCGCGTCGGCGGAAAAAATGTTATCTTGTGCGGCCCAGGAATTTTCGCGTCCATAGAGTGTTATTGCAATAGGTGCGCTTTTCTTAAAGGCGGTCCATAAAGTCTGGATGTCCCGAGTTGATAGCAGTTTGATTGCATATCCTTTGTCCGCCAATCCCACCGATGGAATCTCCCAGTATTGAACGACCAACGGATTGTATGCGAGAAGTTTAGCGGTGGGATCGAGCGCCATTTCTTCGAGGGCTGCCGCGTGGACTTCTTGACTATTAGCAGGTTTCATAGCGCAATTAGTGGAGATAATAAAGTCGATGACTTTGGGCTCTTCATAGTAAGTTCCATCCCAATCAATACGGCCACTGCCGCCGGTGCAAGGAATCCCCATCGCGATAAAAGGTGTCGTTTTCTCGAATCCTTTTTTCCCGTCTAAGGTGACGCAGGTCTTTAGGAAGCGTGTAACGAAAATTCCTTTCTTCTTCAATGGAAACGGCGGATTCTGGTAAGTGTCATCCACAAGAAAACATGTTTCGATAGTTGTGGGTGTAGACTGTGAAGTTTTCTCATCAGGGCCTGTGAGTGTTTCCTGATTCTTGGTTGGCGTGACAGCCGATATCTTGGAACCGCCGGCGACAGGTTCCCTAGGCCCGGAGGGCATTGATTTGTTACTTACACAGGCGATCATTGAGCATACCAAAACAAGACAAAAGACTAAATAGGAACACTTCATGGCGACGACTCCCTAAGGTGGCAACTAGCTTTATCATAGATGATCACGTCAGCTCCCGCTAGTGCCGCTGTCAGGTATTCGTTTGTGAAGGATGACCT
>CAILAO010001091.1 GCA_903832105.1 uncultured Pseudomonadota bacterium
AGGTTTTGCCGAAAGACACATGACAAGGTTATCGGAAAACCGAATCTTGGCTTGTCGCGTGTATCAATTCCGGCCATGGGTGCCATTAGGAATAAAACGAAGTTAGCAAATTTATGTCACTGGGATTAAGCGGTAACAGCTAATAAGTTAGAGGCGCCACTTTCTCTTACAGACACTTATAGCTGCACTTATAATCGCCCCACAGGCATGTATGTTTGCGACGATCTGCCAACAAACTGCGACTGTGACTCATGCATTCCGGTGAAAGATGAAATTGTGAGCCAAATCGCGGCATCCAACCCCAATGTAAAAAAGCTGTTCCTTTGCTATCCTCCACAAATCGACGTCACGCTAGGCTTGGTAAATAGTCCGTCTTGCCAGAATTCTAGCGTTAACTCCTGTGACTTGTCGCGACCAACTCCGTATAAAATTTCAAATTCAGCAAAAAAAGTATTTTACTTTGATGATGATGCCCACGACTCGGATTCAATGGATACGTCGAATTTTGATGCCTCAAAAGTGAAGTCGATATCGTATCAATGCAGAAGGCAAAAGTGGCGTTCTAAAAACGAATCTTGCATAGCCACTTCGCCACAAAGCACCAGGAATTGCTTTTATGGAATGATGGAACAGATTTGTCCCCTCTATTTCAGATCAAGTATTCTAAACGATCCAACGTTTTCCTGGGCCACTGCTAAACGGCAAAACAGTGATTGTTCGTCTTTTCCGAATTTCATGGATAATACTTCCGTTCCATATTCAAACCAATCTGGTTCACGCTCTTGCTATCTCTCCGAACTTAGCTATCAAACAAATTACTTAAAATACGATGATAATTTATTGCGCGATAGAAATCTGCTCAACGCCTTCCAGTGTCTGATGAGAAAGAGTGTCGCCTCAGTCATGTCAACCGGCGGTGAAGCTCCGCTTTCTAAGATCGGCGATTCACTTGATCTGAAAGAGCTTGCGAACATCGAACTTTCCAATTTGTATCAGCAGTATTCGGGGTGTTTCAGTTCGAGTGATCACAATGCTCCTTCAATCTCAGAATTAAAAGTGACTTATTCCGGAGATACGACCAAAAATGAAGTTGTCGACCCAGTCAATGGGTCTCTAGGCGAAAAGACGGATGTTACGTACAAAAAATATGATACAGCCTTCACAATAGCTCTTGGATTCTCGGGCGCAATAGGAAGCAACTTGTCACCCGAATGTGGGAGTCTGACCGCGTCACAATGTTACTGCGTGGCATGCTACTACGGAAATAAAAGCTTGAGTTCTTGGTGTAAAGCCCAGGAATCCGCACATCAGTATTCTATCGAGACAACTTGTGCCAATACACCAACAACAGAAAATGGGAATTTGGTCTGCAAGGAGAGTATCGCTGAACCTTATGGAGCCTCCGATCCCTACCCAATTTTCCCGTATCCAAACGCTCTCGTGACCTTAAATCTTTCGGGAAGCACGGAAATTGCCAATGAAGGCTATTGGACTCCGCGAATTCACGGGTCGATGGCCTACTCAATATCGGATCGAATCTCTTTCGATGTTGTTGGAACAGAACCAACGGACTACCTCGTTATGAAGACCTTTGCAGATTGGGAGCAAATTGGTCCAGCTAAGGAAGTCTTGATTTCAAATACTGCAAATTATGGCATGGGGAGATGTCGAATCTCGACTGGCGGCACCGGGAATTGCACGTTTGAACAAACGCAATTAATAACGGCGAACTACTACCCTCCATGTCGGGCAAATTACTGCTCACTTTCGGGTAAAAATTGCATGAATAACAGCGCAGTCCCACTCACTGGGATTGATAGCCGTAACGATGCCGAGACTGACTACGCAGCCTCCAAGTGGATCGTAGAAACCGGGAAATCGGCGGGTACGGCTGAATATGCCAGGATCAATAGGGTGTTTTCCGGCATGGGAAATAATGCCCAAGCCCGTACGCACACGGCATTACTCCGACGGACTAGTGCAGAGGAGGAAAATTTGCCTGGATGCCTCATGATGAAGGAAAGCTTTTTAGATCCTTCCTATAACAGCCTACTGACCAGTAGATATATTACGCCAAGAGTGGAGTGTTGGGACGGAGGCGGAGATATCAAGACTGGATTATCTGAATACAATGCCGACACGAAGGAAAAAGAGTTGGTCATAACCACATCCTCTGACTCTATAAACGACTCCTTTGAAAAGATACTTAATTTTCTTAAAAATTCTATTGAAAGTGGAGGAGGACTGCCTAGCGGGTTTTGACTTGGGGCAGTACTGAACGGCACTGGGTTAAGGTTGAAATCCTTGAAAGACTTAGACTTAGTCATTGCCGTAATCTTATGGTTTTAACGTGATCTCTTTCGGAAGACTTTTACTTGATCAGCTACTTCGTCGTATTTCTCGTAGAAGTTTTAGCGAAAAAGCTCAACGTTTC
>CAILAO010001092.1 GCA_903832105.1 uncultured Pseudomonadota bacterium
CGTTTGAATCCGTAAATTGCTCTTCGAACTCTCCCGTTTGACCACCAGAGCCTCCCGATTCGATCGGAGATAATGAACTGGCTGGATTTTGTCCCAGGACTCCGCTAGGGGTTTGACCAAGTGGTGATTGCCCGCCCAAGACACCTTGATCGGCTCCCTGCCTTGGACCTTGATCGATCCTTGTATGACCATTGCCAGGACTTCGATCGGCTATCGGTTCTATTGATGTGGACGATGAACAAGATGATGCAGCGAGTGCCGCTAGGAAAGCTAGAGGGAAAAACATTTTGGTTAGTAATCGAAACATCAACAAGACTCCTGCAACCTTCGAATGAACGTCGTTATTAGACGAAATGCAAAACCCGTTCCCGAAGTAACGCGCTGTATTTACAGGTAATATTTTTAAAAGGCGTCGAATAATTTGACAGAATCACATGTTTTGTAAAAAGGAGGTTCATCGCGTCTTACTCTTGATATAAGGTGTAGATCTCTTTTGATTCGAGAGGAGATGAGTCATGAAACAACGTGGACGGTGCTCTGTTTTTTTCTTTTTTTTATATTGTATTGCTGGAATTTTTCTTTCAATTGCTATTTATGCCAAGGAGTTGCCGCAAGGGTTTGTTTACGTCGAAGAGAAGATTCCAAATATCGTGCTTGAAATCCGCTACGCCTCGAATGATAACTTCGTCGGAAAGCCAGTTGATGGCTACTTGAAAGCACGGTCGATTCTCACCGAACAAGCTGCAGTAGCATTAAGCGGGGTTCAAGAAGACCTAAATAAATTTGGTCTTGGACTTAAGGTCTTCGATACCTACCGTCCTCAACGCGCAGTGAACCACTTTGTAAGGTGGGCCGCAGATTTAAAGGATGTGAAGATGAGGAAAAAATATTTTCCAAATGTAAAAAAAGAAGATCTATTTAAGGACGGCTATATTGCAGAAAAGTCGGGGCATTCAAGAGGAAGTACGGTTGATTTGACCTTGGTGGCCCTTGAAAAAAGCCAACCCCCGAAAGAATTCAAGATGGGAACAACCTTTGATTACTTCGGTCCCGAATCATGGCCGGATAATCCGACGAGGACACCGCTTGAGAGGGCGAATCGGTTACTTCTTAAAACGTTGATGGAAAAGCACGGCTTCAAGTCCTATGATAAGGAGTGGTGGCATTTTACTTTAGTCAACGAGCCAAACCCGGACACTTATTTTGATTTTCCTGTAGAGTAGGACCCCATTTTTAAAATTCGTTTCCTGACCACACCCAAACGACGCGACAACTATATGATCTTTAACGGGTTTTTTGGGCGTTAAAAAAACACATTTTTTATCTAAACTTTTCAGTTCAATTTACCGATAAGGCATACGGTGAGGTTTATATTGTTTGTGTTGAACGCAATTATGCATCGAATGATGAAGAAAGGCGACGTACATGAAATATTTTGCTTTTATGCTGGTGATCTTCACGTTATTTGAGATCCTAAGCTGTCAATCCGATACCGTACCAGAACGTACAACGGTTGCACCCAAAACACCTCCCAAAACAAGTCCAGCGAATCCCAACAATCCAACGGATCCTAATAATCCAACGGATCCTAACAATCCAACGAATCCCCCGACGAACCCCATCAATCCTCCCGTCGTTCCGCCTGTTGTTACACCGACTGATACGGTGGGATGTTCGACCACCGGACAAGTTTGTCCGATTGAAGCGATTCTTGTGGAAGATAAAGTCACACACACGTCTTTGCATAACGTAGCGAAATATCTTGTGACGCAGAACAAAAACGGCGTATTTTTTACGTATGCTCCGAGACGCTACGAGTCAAGCCTTGCATCCGATGAGGTTGCGGTGGCTGGCAGCCAAACAATCTGGCGCCTCATGCATGTCAATTCGGATGGAAAAAGTTTTCAAAAAATTTACGAAGAAACATGCAAAGTATGCAATGCTCCCGCCATCGAAAGTGACAACAACGGGAATTTATTTTTGGCGAATGGAGATCCTGACTACACAACATGGCTTTTGGGACGTCCGCGAAATGGAAGACTTTTCCGTTTTGATGCCGCGAATAGTTATCAAAGCCCTCAAGTTTTTCCGATTGCACAAGGCAACTCCGACAAATTTAGGCTGGCCTATGATTCGCAGACCGACCGGCTTTTCTACTATACGTACAACGCTCCCAGTGACGCAATAGGTACCGCCCTCGGGCTTCAGGTGAACAGCTTTTTCAAAATCAGAACTGATGGTGGTGTTGACCAAGCTATAGCGTTCAACAAATTCGGCGGGACAGCAAGAATCATGTACCCTCACCTTGCGATTGAAAACTCTCTCATCGTAGCCGGATGGCAGACGGAAAGAGGCGGCATTAACGAGTCCGAACCTAGACTTTATCGCAATATCAGTTTTGTGTATTCCAGCGATAGCGGAAGTTCCTGGAAGAATTTTACAGGACAATCGTTATCTCCTCCGATCATCAACGATAACACGGGTCCAGGAACCATGGTGACGTTTCCAAACGGCCATCCCAGTAACGAAGAAGGCGATCATAATTGGTTAGGTGATTTTATTTTGAAAAGTGGGAAATTGCATATTTCTTATCAAATATGGGGTGTGATGCATCCAGGAAGTCGCACGCATTACTCACGATTTAATTTTTCCAACGGACAACGAGATATTGATATTCAGCCCGATTGGAACGGAGTTGCAGGAAACGGGCACTTCGTGACCAATGCCGCAAATCCAAATTCGCCACTTTACGTTGTGTCCTCAAAAGGCACGGATAAGGGCCAAGCACTCGCAATTTTAGTCAGCACGGACGAAGGAAAAACATGGAAGGACTATGCGATTGGGCCAGTCAACGCAGGAGATCCGACGGGCTTGGATGTTGTACAAACATTGCATGGTTTCACGGCCGATGGTTATATCGTGGGACTTTATTCGCGATGTAATTCACGTCCTAGCCTTGGCGGCATGTGCGCCACTTATGTGAATGGCCAATGGATCTTTGATAGCAGGGTTTACTTTTTCAGAGTCAAGGCCAAGACGGAATAATTTTTGTTTTCCCACGCCCTCGGGGCTCGGAAATCATTACTCAAATTGGGCTTCGTTCAAAAAACACTGGTTTTGAACAAAGTCAAACCCTTGCCGCGTCACAAAAATAGCGGTTGAATTTCCGCTCTAAGAAAGCTAGCGAAAAATAGTAAAGTACCTTGTCGGGCTCAATTTTTTTGCAATGCGTCCAACCTGCATCGAAGTATAGGGCGACAGCAATATTGGTTTTAACCCGTCTGTCTTGAAGTTAGGACTTTTGTTTCGCATCATTCCTTATAACTTCCTTCATCTAATGAGCGCAAAACGTTGCATCAGGCTCGATTTTACAGAGCACAGCTTTCATCGCGTCACTGTCAGCACTAAACTTCTCGGCGTCAGCCTTGAGTTGTGAAATATCTTCATCTCTTTTCTCGACGTCGGCCCTGAGTTGCGCAATATCTTCATCTTTTTTCTCGGC
>CAILAO010001093.1 GCA_903832105.1 uncultured Pseudomonadota bacterium
ATTGGCTCTTCTCTGATTTTTTTGTTTTCTGGCAAATCGGTTGAGTTCGCATTTTTTTCTCTATCTTCCACTCTTTTTTCTGTCTTTTTAGACGATATTTCAGGAGTCAATTGAAGTGTATGAATATTTTTTTGGACAAGATATTCTAACTTTTCAAGTGTTAAATACATAAACGCAGTTGTTAATACTGACAGGACTATAACACCGCAAATGCAATGAGGTGTTTTATCGGACAAAAGAGCTTTACCGTACATGACGAATTTACGAGAAAGAATGAACCCCAAGAAAACAAGAACAATGCAAAACACTGTCATTAAACCCGGCCTCTCAATTACGAGAATCTTTTGAAAGGCACTTCCGTCATTGATTCTCCCCAGTGCTCCAGTCAAAAAATTTAAGGAGCTTAATAAGATACTGATGGAAGCTGAGCTGATTATCCAGAATCGGGAAATTCGGTTTTTCGTAAAGCGTAACAGAACCAGAAGTACAAGTCCGAAACAACACTCAAAAAACCAACCAGCCGCTTTTACAACAAGGTCAATTTCCCCGGACAACTCGCTTAAATCATAAACATCCACCCAGCCGCCGAAAAGTAAATCGAAATGCAATTCTTTGACTTTTATTCCATAAAACATCAACGCAACACTATGGCCTAACTCATGAACGATTATGTCGAATTTGTAAGCAGCAAATGCTGTCACAAATGTCAATGCCAAGAAAGGAAAATAATCCCTGATTGAAAAGATTTTTCGCATCAAAAAAAGAGGTCCAATTTTATGGAGATAAGATTTTTTGGGGTCTGGGGGTCTATCACCAGCACGAAGTGTAGGCCAATGCGCTAGCGAAGGCCATGCTTGCTAACTCCAAAATCCCAGGCTCCCATTCCTAACAAACAGCATACCAAAGAAACATATATCTAAGCCACATCATTCATCAAAAAAGTAACCTTTTCAACTCCCTACAAAAACACATTCTAAATCTAAACTTCATCCAATCACTCCTTAATCCGTAAACATTTTCATCAAATAAAAGCTCCCTTGGCATGGTCTCTCAGTAACAAATGTCAATTATAAAGTTACACCAGCCCTCATAAAATTTGGCACAGCATCTCAAGAAAAACTGCAACTGACTGCCAGAAAAAACGCTGCTGCACACCGTTCGAATGTGCGCCCAGATGAGTTGGAATTGGTACCCCACGGGAGAAATAAAAACGCTGCTAGCATTTAAAGAAAAAATACCTGCCGAAATAAAATTGAACCCAAGAGGGGGCCTGGTGGCATGCTGTGTGCATTTAGAAAAAGTGCGCTGCGGGAATATAAAAACGTCACCAAACCGTAGTGCGCGCGAAAGTCTTGATAGGAGAGCTGTTTAGTAGACCTTAAATAAATTGAAATAAAAAAACAGAGCTGTTTTTATGGCTGAAAATTAGGCCATTCGTCCTGTTTTTGTGCCGTCTTTGGATTAATTATCAGACACGAAAACCTATGTAAATATTGCACCCCAATGATTACATCGATTTACACACATCAAAACTTGGCATGGTTTTTGATATAGAGATCTATTGGTCGCGGTTTAAGTGACGTTTACCCGCTGCCGATGAGATTCGTGTATCTACCATTCCTATTGCTATTCCCAGCTCCAAACTAACGTCATTTAATGCCGCCATGAAAAACTTTTTGTGCTTTTATGGAGGACTTATTATCACGTTTTCTAATTTCTCAGATCAAGCGCCAACCAAGAAGGAAAGAACCGCTGTCTACGTTCGACTCACAAAAGAAGAACGAGACAAACTCACCGAAGACGCCAAAAGAGCGGGACTCACGGCACCAAGGCTCCTAAAGAAAAGATACTTTAGAACTGATCCCCTGGTCTTTCTTATGAATGACGATAGCGCGAGAAGGGTTCTGGCAGCGTTATCAAAAATCGGAACCAACATCAACCAAATTGCCCACCAAATGAATTCAGGATTTCGCGAAGGCTGGTCGTCTTCAATATTATCATTGGCTGACGATCTTCACTTCATTCGTCAATTTGTGGCGGCGCAAAATGGCCATTGTTAAAGTGAAGTTCGCCAAACATTCCGAGCGTCTTTTACACTATGTTTTGGAAAACAGAGGACCAGGAGACATTATTGATGGCATTGGCTGCACGCCAGACCATGCAGCTTCTGATTTTCGCTCGGTAGCAGAATTTTACGGAGATAAGGGCACCATCCAGGCTGTTCA
This sequence comes from uncultured Pseudomonadota bacterium, assembly GCA_903832105.1. Lineage (GTDB taxonomy): Bacteria > Bdellovibrionota_B > Oligoflexia > Oligoflexales > CAILAO01 > CAILAO01. The sequence continues at coordinate 2,226 of CAILAO010001093.1, forward strand.
CGTGATTCAAAGCTGGGGAGAAACCGAAAGCAACAACACCCTTCCAGAGGAACTAAACCGAATCGGAAAAGGTCTTGCTGAGAGGAGCTTTCCTGGTCATGATTTCCTTGTCGTCACGCATACTGAAACAGGCCGAACGCACAATCATATTGTCATTTGTCCTTGGCACACTGAAACCGGAAAAAAGATCACAAATAAATTTGAACATCTTCATAATTTAAGGAGGGAAAGCGATCAACTTTGCCGAGAACATGGTCTTTCTGTCCTTGATAGCAAAGCCAAAGATCGGGCAGCAAAGATGCCGTTCAGTTCAACGGCAAATCTTGGCTCTTTGATCTTTGTCAGAAGGCTGATTTTGCCGGAGCCTATTCTACTTCCTACGATGAATATGTGAAGACTCTTTCAGAGCTTGGAGTTCATGCAAGGGTTGAAGATAAAAACATCACTTACTTTTATGGTGACCAAAAAAGAGGGAAACGAGGTGACAAACTTGGGCAGAAATTTGATAAACCTGGATTAGAAAAAGCGTTTCGACGAAATGATATGGTGTTCGAAACTTATGGGGACGTTCGCCCTCTTGTTAGGGAAAAAATTGCTGAGATTAAAACAAGTCCTGGGACTATTGATAAAGCAGCGGCGGTGTTAGAGGAAAAATCGCGCGGTGCCTTTTCTTCCTGCAAAAAGGATTTCAGCGCGTTTACGAAAGTGCCGCGTCGAGAATGGTCCAAAGAGTATCCGCACGAAATCGAACTGAAAAATTCTTTTGTTCCGGTTGGTGACATGCAGTACGCCAGAATGAAGTCAATTCCACAATACTGCGAGTCAAACAAGATCCCCCTTTCAAAAAGAGAAGATGGTCGTTTGGTATTGAAGGGAAGGGACCATGTGGTTATCGATGAATATCGCTGGACGAACACAAAAAACAGGACCCAAGGGTCACTTATCGAATTTGTTGCGGCGTATCGAGAAACCACATTTGCGAAAGCAATTGCGGAAATCTCTGGCAATTCAAGAATTCTTTTTTTGGAGAAAAGTCTTGGTGAGGTAAAGCGCCCTTTCACATCGTTTCGGGTACCTAAAGAAGATAGGGCCGACAGCAGCGTTGCTGCTAAAAAGGTTTCCTCTCTTTTAACATCGCATGGCGTTTCAGATAATGTGACCACACCACTTTTGAGATCAGGACAGGCTCACGTCACGAAAGAAGGAAAAGTTTTACTTTTTGGCAAAGGTGAAGACTCTGGCGCTCTCGAATTTACCGAAAAAGAACCTGGAAAATGGTCTTCGACAAAGAAAGGAGAGTTCCAAAAGCCTTTCTTTTCAAGGAAGACATCAGGCAGAGAAGTCACTGTTTTTTTAGATCCATTTGTTTTCTTGAGACGAGCTGGAAGAGGTGTCTTTACGTCTCCTCAAGATTATGCGGGCGTCCTTTGCCTAATGGAGCCGAATATCAAAATGATGGATCTTTTCTTTGCAGAAAATTCCAATGCTCATCGATTTAAAATCGCAACTTTTGGAGAAACTCCAAGGCACGCCGAAATTGACTTTTTCAATCTACTTAAAGGGAGGTACCAAGGCTCTGATATTGAACTAGATTTTACGACAAGATCTCTAGGACGAGGGCTGGAACCAGAGTTAGAAATTCCGTTCCATTAATAGGAGAGTTTTAGTATGGTAGCATCTTCTACATTGGCTTCATCATTTTGTGATCCAGCCAGGCTCTTTGACAATTGTGAACCATTAGGGTTACATACAGTTGAGGACCTTGCGGGCGTCCTGGGACGCGCTCCTAAGACGATTCGAAATTGGGTTTCTCGCCGCGAAATTCCTTTCTTATTTATCGGGCGAAAGATCTTTTTTCGATTGGAAAGTATCGAGGCGTGGCTTTCAAGAAAGGAAATAAAGCCATGGCAGTGATAAAACATGTTCGCAGGGGAAAAATTAGCAGTAAGAAAAAAGTGTTTTTTGAAGCACAGGTTTACGTTAGAGGCCTAAGGGTCGCAACAAAGACGTTTGAAACGAGGGCTGCGGCTGAGGTCTGGCATGATGAGACAAAACGTCATTTTCTTTCTGGTCAGGTGACAGGCTCTGTCACCACAGCTCAGATTACTTTTGATGACTGCATCATAGAGTATGAAAAAGAAGTACTTCCTCATCACCGTATGTCAACAAGACAAACAGAAGCGGCTAGGCTCAGGCATTTTAAAGAGAATCCAGTAAGCTCAGTTCGGATGAATGAATTTGGACCGCTGGCAGTTGATCAGCTGATTTCTTGGTGGATAACCACTCCGACAGCAGATAGAAAGTGCCGAAAAAGTTTTAGGCACGAACTTAAACTTCTGCACGCGATCTTAAATTGGTACCGAAATGACAAGGATGCTTCTTTTACGATGCCAATTATAAAGCGTCACCGCGAAAAGATTCGTTTTAAACAAGTGGCTCCGCGAAGACCAGATTATTTCATGCGCCCTGAAGAGATCAATTCTTGGATCTCTTGGCTTAAGGAGCATAAGAAAAATCCAGCCTATCACAGGCTGGCAACATTTCTTGTGTTAACGGGGTGTCGGGTCGGCGAAGCATGTGGTCTAGGCTGGGATGATATCGATCTTAAGCTTGGTGTAGCGAGAATCACAAAAACCGTGACTTGGGACTATTGGACTAAAGATCCTGTTTTAAGCGATGCGCCAAAAACGGCTGAATCTGTGAGGTTAATTCCTCTTGCTTCAGATTTGATCTCGATGTTTCGAGAGATGCGCCTTAAGTCAGCGGAAAGTCGATTCCTTTTCACAGACGAAAAGGGTGGACTCTTACGCTACAACATGGTGCAATCGGCGTTTAACGGTGGATTTGTGGCATTAGGACTTCCTTGGCGGTCAACTCATATTTGCCGCCATACCAATGCAACGCTGATGCTGAAAGCGACGAGGGATTTTTCTGGAGTCCAGGCGAACCTTGGACATACGAACCGCGCGACCACGGAAGTCTATGCAAAATCGCTCGCGGCGCTTGATCGGGGAAATGCGGAGAAAACCGCAGAGCTGATTGGGATTAATGCATTTCAAAAATCACAGACAAATTCACAGACAAGTCAGCTAGCGGAACCGATTTTAGTTGGGATTTCAGGGTGATCTAGGAAGGTTGGTCGGGGCGACTGGGTTCGAACCAGCGACCTCAGCGTCCCGAACGCTGCGCGCTACCAACTGCGCTACACCCCGATTAGAGAAAAGCTATCACAATATCACTGAGGCTTCAAACCGTTTAACAGTTTACTGGTTGCCTCTTCAATTTCATCGACAGAGACCATATTAAAACACTTGGGTTCGTTTGTGCATGATTTTTTCCAACAAGGACCGCAGTGGATTTTTGCTTTTAATTTGATGCCCTTATCATAGAGATCAATTTCTTGTGCACAGCTTACCCCAAACCAGCAAATTGTGGGTTTTTCTAAACCAATTGCGATATGAAGTCCGAGGGAGCAGCCGGTAAATATAATATCGGCTGTATCCATCCAGAGGACGCCTTTTCTGAGACCATCTCTTGTTGGTGTGTTTATGACTTTGTCATCATCGGTGAAAGCCTTCTTCATCTGATCTTGCCGTTCCGAATCTTCGGGTCCTCCCATGAGGGCTACAACGACGTCGGGAAATTTAGATCGCCATCGCTGGATGGTTTCGATCGTCTTCTCAAGAGAGAGCTTTTTATAGGGATAAAGCACGGAACAACCTGTATTAACTCCTATGATCGCTCGAGCACCTTTTTTAATCATGGCA